>SYDD01000248.1 GCA_005786775.1 Opitutaceae bacterium | reverse complement strand
GCGGCCCACCAGTCGTCGAACCGCCGCTGCAGCGCGGCGACCACCTCCGGGTGACGCGCGGCGACGTCCTGCTGCTGCCCCGGGTCGGCCCGCAGGTCGAAGAGCTGCCAGGCGGGGGTGCGGCCGCCCTCCAAGGAGACCAGCTGCCAGCGCGGGTCGCGGACGCTGCACGCCCGGTATTTCCACTCGTCCGGCGAGGTCCCGAGCGGCCACCGGCCGACGTGGGTGAACAGGGTGCGCTCCGGCCAGGGGGCCGCGGGGTCGGCGAGGAGCGGGACGAGGCTGCGGCCCTCGACCTGCGCCCGGGCGCGCGCGTCGAGCGGGGCGCCGGCGAGTTCCGCGAGGGTCGGGAGGAAGTCGAGGTGCGCGGTGAGCGCGGGGACATCCGCGGGCCGGAGGCGCGCCGGCCAGCGCCAGAAGGAGGAGGAGCGGGTGCCGCCCAGCCACGGGCTGCCCTTCGACCCGCGCATCCCGGCGTTGAACAGGCGGGTGCCAACGGTGCCGCCATTGTCGTTCATAAAGACGACCAGCGTGTCGCGCGCGATGCCGAGGGCGTCGAGGCGGTCGAGCAGCCGGCCGACGTTGTCGTCGATGTTGGCGATCATTCCGAAGTACTTCGCGGTGTTCGCGTCGGGCACCTTGCCGGTGTAGCGGGCCTCATCCTCCGGCCGCGCGTCGAGCGGGCCGTGGGGCGCGTTGGTGGCGATCCAAGCGAAAAAGGGCCGGTCGCGGCCGACCTCGCCCATCCAGGCCATGGCCCGGCCGAAGAACACGTCGGTGCAGTATCCGTTCGTGCGCGTGAAGCGGCCGTTGTGGAGGATCGCCGGGTTGAAATAGGTGTTGCCCGGGGCGTCGCCGCAGGAGCCGGGGTACGTCTGTCCGATCCCGCCCGCCCCGTGGATGAACATCTCGTCGAAGCCGCGGCGGCTCGGCCAGAGGGCGGGCTCGTCACCGAGGTGCCACTTGCCGAAGATGCCGGTCTGGTAGCCGGCGCCGCGCAGGATCTCGGCCAAGGTCACCGCGCCGGGCGCGAGCCGCTCCCGCTCGAGGATCGTGTGGGTGATGCCGTTCTTGAACTCGTGGCGACCGGTCAGCAGGGCCGAGCGCGTCGGCGCGCAGGTCGGGCTGACGTGGAAATCGGTGAAGCGCACGCCCTCCCGGTGGAGCCGGTCGAGGTTTGGGGTTTTGAGCACGGGGTTGCCGTGGGCGGAGAGGTCCCCGTAGCCCTGGTCGTCCGTGATGACGAAGACGATGTTGGGCCGGGCGCCGGCGAGCGGCGCCGGCGCGGCCGCGTGGACGAGGGGCAGGGCAAGCAGGAGCGCGACGAACGCGCGGAGCGGGATGACCATAAAGGGGAGGGGCGGGGTGGGCGGAAGTTGGTCGCCCGGCGCGGACGTGTCAGGCCCAAAACCCCGGATTAGAGGGGATACCGCAGCGTCCGGCCGGGCACCGGCAGCGCGAACTCCTCCGCGGTCACGCCGGCGTTGCGCCGGGCGACCTCCAGCTCCGCCGCGGGCTCGTGGTAGCCGTCGTCGGCGAGGGGGAAGCACCCGAAGTGCATCCCGAGGCTGCGCCGGGCGCGGACGTCGCGGTGCACGCGCACCGCCTCCTCCGGATCGCAGTGCAGGGCCGACATGAACCAGCGGGGCCGGTAAGCCCCGATGGGCAGCAGCGCGAGGGCGAACGGTCCCAGGCGCGCCCCGATCTCGCGGAAGAGCGGCGCGTAGCCCGAGTCACCCGCGAAATACACCGCGCCCGCGGGCGCCCGCAGCGCGAAGCCGCCCCACAGGGAAAGGTCCCGGTCGAACAGGCCCCGCGCCGAAAAGTGCTGGGCGGGGGTGAAGGTCACGCCGTACCCGCCGCCCAGCCTATGCTCGCTCCACCAGTCGAGCTCCACAGGCGCCGTGATGCCTGCCCCCGCCAGCAGCCCGCGCTGGCCGAGGCCGGTCACCACCCGCGGCCGGTGGCGGGCCTGCAACGCGGCGAGGGTTGGGAGGTCAAGGTGGTCGTAGTGGTTGTGGCTGATCAGCACGACGTCGATCCGCGGCAGGGCCTCCAAGGCAAGCCCCGGGGGATGCAACCGCCGTGGTCCGGCCCACGGCACGGGGCTGCAGCGCTCCGACCAGATCGGGTCGGTCAGGACGTTGAGGCCCGCGAACTGGAGCAGGAAGGTGGCGTGGTTGACGAGGGTGACCGCGACCTCGCCTGGACCAATCTCCGCGGGCAGCGCGGCGGGCGCGGGAGCGGGCGCGGCAGCGGGCCATTCGCCTGGCGTGCGCGCGAGTTGCCAGCGGAGCAGGGCGCCGAGACCGGGGGCCCGCCCGCCACCGGGGTTGCGAAACCGGCCGCCGTCCCGGGGCGCCGCCCCCGCCGGCCCCGCGCCGCTCGCGCTGTTCGCCAGCACGGCGCGCTGTCGCCCCAGCAGAGCCGCCCCGGCCACGAGGCGCAGGAGGGAGCGGCGGCAGTGGGGCATCTCGCGAGCGTGGGCCGCGCCGGAGCAGGGGGCAAGCGCCGGCGGCGGGAGGCGACTGCGGCATTGAAGCGGGCGCGGGAATCCGCACGGTGGCGG
>SYDD01000247.1 GCA_005786775.1 Opitutaceae bacterium | reverse complement strand
GGTGATCACGGACCAGTCGGGGAACGTCTCGCCGTTGGTCGGCGCGCAGTCGGCCTGCACCCACTCGGGGGCCCCGAGGTCGAGCGCGTAAAAGGGCGCGTCCATCGTGTGGCAGCCGATGTCGCCCAAGGCTCCGCCCCCGAAATCCCACCAGTTGCGCCAACGGCGGGGATGGTACTCGGCGCTGTAAGGGCGCGCCGGGGCGGGGCCGTTCCAGAGGTTCCAGTCCAGCGTCGCCGGCGACTGCTCGCCGGGGGCGGGGCGGCTCTTGACCGCCGACTTGTAGGGCCCGAGTTCCATCTTCTTGGTCCAGACGTGGACCTCGCGCACGGGACCGATGAGCCCGGCCTGCACCCATTCCCGTGCCAGCCGCACGCCCTCGCCCGCGTGGCCCTGATTGCCCATCTGCGTCACGACCCGGTGCCGGCGCGCGGCCAGCAGCAAGTCGCGGGTTTCACCGACCAGCCGCGCCATCGGCTTCTGGACGAACACGTGCTTGCCCAGCGAGATCGCCAGCATCGCGATCGCGTGGTGCGTGTGGTCGGGCGTGGAGATGGTCACCGCGTCAATCTTGTCATCCAGCTCCCGCAGCATCCGCCGGTAATCCTGGTACTTGGGCACCTTGGGGAACCGCCCGAAGATCTGCCGCGCCTGGGCCGCGTCGACGTCGCAGAGAGCGACGATGTTTTCGCCGCTGACACCGGTGACGTCGGACACGCCTTTCCCGCCGCAGCCGATGCAGGCTAGGTTGAGCTTCCGGGAGGGGTCGATTAGGCGGCCCTGGCGGATCGGTTCATCCGCGGCGCGCGCGGGTCCGGGCGCGAGGCCCAGGGCGGCGACTCCGGTACCGGCCGACTGGAGAAAGGTGCGGCGGGAGAGGGAAGAGGGGAGGGGCATCGGAGTGACGGAAGGTGGCTTGGTGGGAGCGGCGTTGAGGCCCGGGATCAGAGCCGGCCGGTCAGGCTGAACGTGACCGCGGTGCCGCTGTTGCGGTCGAGCGCCATCTGGTCGCGGACGCCGCGGTACTGGATCTGGTGCGCGTTGGTCGCGTTGGCCACGTCGCAGGTGAAGGACAGGCCGGGGCGCACTTCCCAGCCTACGCTCGGGCTGACGATAGTCCGGCTCCGCACGTACAGGCTGCGCGCGGCGCTGACCGCGTTGTAGGTGGTGATGTAGTCCCCGTGGTAGTTCACCCGCAGGCGCGCATTGAAGCGGCCTTGCCGCCACGAGAGAATAAAATTGCCGGTGCGCGGGATGAAGCCGGCGACCTCGCCGGTGCGGCGGACCGTGGCGCCCCCGAAGTCGCCCTCGGTCTCGAGGAGCGTCGCGTTGACGACAAGACCCAGCCCGCGCAGCGGGCCGGGCAGGCCGGTGAACTGCTGCTGGAAGGAGAACTCCCAGCCCTGCACGGTGGCCGTGCCGCCGTTCGCGCTGGTGAGGATTGTGAAGCCCTGGTACTCGCCCCCGAATCCGTTGTTCGGGTCGCGCGCGACGGTCCCCGTCTGCAGGCCCGTGATGATGAAGTCGCGGATCGTCTTGTGGAACCAGCCCACCGAGAGGTTGCCCACCGGCTTGAAGTAGTAGTCCAGGGTCGCGTCCCAGTTCGCGGCGCGCTGGGGGAGCAGGCCGGGGTTGTTGATCGTGAGGGTCTGGTTGTTCTCGTTGGGGGTCTCGTTGGGCGCGAAGTTGCTCATCGCGGGCCGGCCGAAGCTGGTGGACCAGCTGAGGCGCGCCTTGAAGCCGGTGCCGAGGTTTTGGGCGAGGTGGACACTCGGGAACGACTTGGTGTAAGCGGAGCCCGTCTCGCGGCGGTTGGCCGCGTAGTCGCGCTGGGCGGCGCCGACGGGGTCGGCGAGTTGCTGCGCGGCGGTGCTGGGGAGCCGCGCCCGCACCCAGCCCCAGCCGGCCGTCTCGGTGCGCTCCGTGCGGACGCCGGTGATGAAGCTCGTCCCCGCGAATGGTCCGGAGGTCGCGAGGCGGCCCTCGCCCATCAGGTAGCCCGCGGTGACCGTCTCGCCCACGCCCGAGCGCCCGGTGAAGCGGCCCTGCTCGCGGAAGTAGACGTCCTCGCGCCACAGCTCCGGCGAGACCAGTTGCCGTGCCCGCACGAACATCGCGGGTTCCCACTGCGGGACTGGCCGGTTCATCCGCGTCGCGTCCCAGAAGACCAGGGAGGGATCGGGTGGCAGCGCGCTGGTGCCGAGGTAGCTCCAGCGGCGGTTGCGGGTCTCGTCCTGGATCTCGTTGCGCCGCCAGAGGCCGCCGGTCTTGAGGTACACCGGTGCCTCGAACGGGAGGCGCCGCCGCACGTTGAGGCGCAGGTCCCGGACCTGCTCATTGGTGTCGTTGTCGCGGGTCTGGAGCCCGTTGGCGATCGGGCGGTAGCTGGCGGGCTGCGTGAGGTCGGCGCCCTCCGTCTGGATGAAGCGCGGGTACAGGTCGGAGGCGGTGCGGTCGAGCACCCAGCCGATCGCGCTGACGCGGTTCTGCAGCTGCGCGCCGGACTTGCCGTTGGCGATGTTGCGTTCCTGCCAGCTGTAGCCGGCGCGATAGTCGATCTGCAGGCGGTCGAGCTCGTGCTCCGCGCCGACGGAGACCTCGCCGGTACGGTCGAACACGCTGAAAACCCGGGCGTCGGAGGTGAGCTGCGAGCCGGGCGCCGCGCGGACGCGGGTGATGCGGTTGGTGTAGCCGGGCAGGATGCCCGCGGTGCCGGTGGTGCCGACCTGCTGCGTGGTCACCGCGGTGGTGATGAAGTTGCGTACCGTCGGCTCCTCGGAGTCGACGTAACTGGCGGAGAGGCGCAGCCGGGTGGACGGGGTGAGCCGGTAGTCGGTGATCGCCTTCAGGCTGCCCTGCTTGCGGTTGTTGATCTTTTCCGAGGTCTGATAGCTCCACACGTAGGCGGGCTGGTTAAGGGTGTTCTCGAAGTCGCGGTTGGTGGCGTAGAGGCCGTTGACGTTCTCGCTGTAGAATGCCTGGAGCGAGAGCCCGAGGTTGCGGTCGCCTCCCGCCACGCCGAACACCTCCTGATAGCCGACGTTGAACAGCGGGTGGATGCGCGCCTGCTCGCGGAAGAACACCTGCTCGGTGAAGGGCGGCGCCCAGCGCGCGGCGACCGTGTAGTTGACGCGCCGCCGCTCCCGCATCGTCAGGGGCGAGCGGCTCTTGAGGTCGATGCTGCCGCCGAGGGAATCGGCGCCGCGGTCGGGGGTCTGGCCCTTGGTCAGCTCCAGCTGGTCGAACATCGCGCCACTGTACCGCTCCGGCGCGAAGGAGCGGTCCCGGCCCCCGCCCGCGATCATCCCGCCGTCGACCGTCACGCGGTTGAGCGAGGCGGACATCCCGCGCACCATGATCCCGCTGATCGGACCGTCGTCGGCGAGGGTCACGGAGATGCCCGGCAGGAGCGCCGCGACCTCGCCGGCGCTGAGGTTCGGCAGGTCACCGTAGGAGTCCATCGCGACGATGTTCTTCACGTTGTCGGCGTTGCGCTGCTGGGTGATCGCCGCGGCGGCGCCCTCGCGCTGGCCGCTGACGGTGAAGGCCCCGAGGCGGTACACGCCGCTGGTGAGCTCGAAGTCGCGCCGGGCCGCGCCGCCGGCCGTCACGGTCACGCGGGCGGCCAACGGCTCGAGGCCGGCGTAGGTGGCGACGAGCTCGTGCTCGCCGGCGGCAACCTCTTGCAGGACGTACCGGCCGGTGTCGTCGGCGCGCGCGGAGAGTCCCAGCGCGGGCAGGCGCACGCTCGCTCCAGGCAGCAGGTTGCCGGTGGCCGCGTTGCTGACGACGCCGCTGACGGTGCCGGGGGCGGGCGCCGGAGCGGCGGGCGCGTAGGCCCAGGCGCAGAGGATGAGCAGGATGAGACCGCGCGACACGGGCCGCGCCGGGAGGGTGGGGTGGGGCATCGGGGATTGAGCCGCTTTCCGGACGGCCGCGGGAAGCCTGAACAGGACTTCGGCGGGAACGCAACCGGCGGCTGCGTGAGGTACGGGCACCGGGACCCGAAAAGCGCGGCGCGCGCGTTCGCGATGAGCGGGCGGGGCCGCAACGTTGGCGCCCCGCTGTTTTTTGAGGTTGGCTTGCGCCACGGATTGCCTCCCGCCGGCGGCGGCCCAAGTTTTCGCACGGTCGCCCCCGTTCACCCCAATGTCCCTCCTGGCCCGTTTGTTCCTCGCCGGTCTCCTCGCCCTGTCCGCCCTTGTCCCGGGGCTCGCCGCCGCGTCGTCCCCGCGTCCCAACATCCTCGTCCTGTTCACCGACGATCAGGCCTTCGACACGATCCGCTCCCTGGGCTCCCTCGACATCGACACGCCGCACCTCGATCGGCTGGTCGCCCGGGGCACCACCTTCACCCACGCCTACAATATGGGCTCCTTCTCCCCGGCGGTCTGCGTCGCGAGCCGCACGATGCTGATGACGGGCCGCAGCCTTTGGGACACCGAGCGCGTCTACGCCCGCACCGACGAGGAGCGCGCGGCGGGCCGGCTCTGGCCGCAGCTGATGCGGGCGGCGGGCTACCGGGCCTACTTCACCGGGAAATGGCACGTGCAGACGGATGCCGCGCAGGTCTTCGATGTCGTCCGCCACGTTCGGCCCGGGATGCCGCGCGATGTGCCCGAGGGTTACAACCGCCCCTTGCCGGGAAAGCCGGATCCGTGGAGTCCTTCCGATCCGAAGTTCGGCGGGTTCTGGACCGGGGGGAAGCACTGGACCGAGGTCACCGCGGACGACGCCGTCGACTACCTGCGCGAGGCGGGAGGGCGGGCGGAGCCGTTCTTCATGTACGTCGCCTTCAACGCGCCCCACGACCCGCGGCAGTCGCCGCAGGCCTATGTGGACCGTTACCCGGCGGCGCGCGTCCCGGTGCCACGCAACTTTCTCCCCGAGTACCCGCACAAGGAGGCGATCGGCGCGGGCAAGGGCCTGCGGGACGAGAAACTCGCGCCGTTCCCGCGCACGGAGGAATCCGTGCGGGTGCAGCGGGGCGAGTACTACGCGATCGTCTCGCACCTCGACACCCACATCGGCCGGGTGCTCGCGGCGTTGGACGCCTCCGGCAAGGCGGCCGACACCTGGATCTTCCTTTCCTCGGACCACGGTCTCGCCGTCGGGCAGCACGGGCTCTTCGGGAAGCAGAACCTCTACGACCACAGCGTGCGGGTCCCGTTTGTCGCGGTGGGGCCGGGCGTGCCCGCCGGGCGGCGGCTCGCCGTACCGATCTATCTCCAGGATATGATGCCCACGGCGCTGGAGCTAGCCGGCGTGGCGCGACCGGCGCACGTCCACTTCCGCAGCTTGGTGTCGCTCCTGCGGGGCGCGGACGGCCCGGCGCCCTACCCGGAGATCTATGGCGCTTACCTCCGCCTCCAGCGGAGCGTGGTCCACGAGGGCTGGAAGCTGATCCAGTATCCGGCCGTGGGCGCGACGCGCCTTTACGACCTCAAAAACGATCCCGAGGAGCGCGCGGACGTTGCGGGGGATCCGGCGCACGCACCGCGGCGGGCGGACCTCGAGGGACGGCTGCGGCGCCTGCAGTCCGCGCTGGGCGACCCGTTGGTCAGCGGTGCGCCTGCGCCCGCCAAGGAGAAGCGCAAGCGCTGAACGCGGCTTCCCCGGGGGGCGGACTCACTTCTTCCACACTTGGCTTTCAGCCGTGATCTTCACATCCCACGGCTGGGGTGTCAGCGGGGTGTAGATCGGGTCCTGGTCGCGCGCGGGGAAACCGGCAAGGGGGGCGCTCAGCCGTGTCCGCGCCGCCACCGCGGCCGGGTCCGGGCTGGTGATGAGGTTATTCTCCTCCGCGGGATCCGCGATGAGGTCGTACAGCGCCGTTGCCTGGCGCCGGGTGTCCACGTGCAGCTTGAAGCGTTCGTCGCGGATCACCCGGTCGCGGAAGACGTAGGCGTTCTGGACGCCGTCGCGGGTGAGCCGCGCGTCGTTTTTCCCGCCCATCGCGAGGATCCAGGAGTGGGGCGAGCGATCCTCGCGGCCCAGGAGCGCGGCGACGGACGCGCGGCCGTCGTAGGTGTAACCCGGCTGGGGCCGCGTTCCCGCGAGCTCCGCGAAGGTTGGCAGCAAGTCCGCGATGGTGAGCAGCGCCGAGCTGGTCTTGCCCGCGGCCACCCGGCCGGGACCGTTGACGATGAGTGGCACGCAGATGCCGGACTCGGTCGTGTTGGACTTGCCGCCCTTCACCTTCCGCCCGAGCCGCGTCCCGGTGATGTTGCCGACCGTGCCGTTGTCGGTGGTGACAACTACGAGGGTGTCCTGGCGCAGGCCGAGCTCATCCAAGGCGGCCACGAGACGGCCGACGAGGTGGTCCGCGTAGCGCACCATCGCCCGGTGGCGTTCGAGGTTGCCCGCGACGCTGGGCTCGGCGGGCGTGGGGGTGAAGGGCGTGTGCGGGAGGCACATCGGGTAGTAGAGGAACATTGGCTCGTTCCGGTGCGCCCGGATAAAATCGATGAGGAAGTCGGTGAACACGTCGTCCCCGAACTTCCCGCGCCAGGTGGAGCTTCCCTCCGGGGTGTGGATGTACGGGTTCCAGTAGCGCTCGTCACTCGCGGGGTCCTCGCCCTGGCCGCCCGTCCACATCCGGTAGGCCTCGAAGCCGAGCTGGCGCATCGCGTCCGGTTGCACCCGGAAGTCGTTGATCTGCCACTTGCCCGCCACCGCCGTCCGGTAGCCGGCGTCGCGCAGGACGCGCGCGATGGAAGGGTTACGGCTCCAGTCGTAGTGGGCGCCGCCGCCCCAGCGCGGGACGTCCCAGTGGTTCACCCAGCCGTGCCGGAACGGGTACTGCCCCGTGAGGAACGAAAGCCGGGTGGGGGTGCACTGCGGCATCACGTAGAAGTTCTCGAAGCGGGTGCCGCCGGCGGCGAGGGCGTCGAGGTGGGGCGTGCGGATGTCCTCAGCGCCGTAGGCCGAGACCCATTCCTTGCCGAGGTCGTCGAGGAGGATGAAGAGCACATTCGGCCGCGGGTCGCGGCGCGCGTCCGCCGCGGGCAGCGCGGCGGAGAGCAGGCAGGCGAGCAGGCAGGAGGCGAGTGGGGTGGAGCGGAAGGGCATGGCGGGCAGGTTGGGGAATCTGGGAGGGAGGACCTGCCTGCGAGACTGCGTGGTAACGGGTCCGCCGTGGCAAGAGTTCAGGCGGGCGCCGGGTGCAAAGGTGTTCCTGCCGCGGATTTTTGCTGGCGGCGGCGGCCGGCGGATTTCGCCTTCAACTTCTCGGGTGGTCAGTGCCTGGTCGTCTTGCCCCGGCTTCCCTGGCCGCCCCGACGGTTGACGCTGGCGGACCGCACGCGCCAGCCTACCGCCGTGCGCCGGCTGCTTCTTCTGGTCCTGCTACCTCCATTTGCTCTAAGCGCCGCCGCGCTTCCGCCGGAACAGGAGGCGTTCTGGCGCACGCTCCGGGCACTCTGCGGCCAAGCTTTCGCGGGCAAGGTGGTCGAGAGCACCAGCGCGACGGACGCCGCCTTTGCGGGCGAGACGCTCGTGATGCACTTGCGGGCCTGCGGGGAGGACGAAATCCGGATCCCGTTCCACGTCGGCGCCAACCGCTCGCGGACGTGGGTGCTCACCCGCACGGCCTCCGGGCTCCGCCTCAAACACGACCACCGCCACGAGGACGGCGCGGAAGACAAGGTCACCCAGTACGGCGGCGACACCGCGACCCCCGGCAACGCCACCCGGCAGGATTTCCCCGCGGACAAGTTCACGGCGGAGCTTATCCCCGCGGCCAAGACGAATGTCTGGTCCTTGCTCCTTTCTCCGGGAAAGACGTTCAGCTACCGGCTCGTGCGGGAGGCCGAGGGCCGCCGCTTCCGGGTCGAGTTCGACCTCACGCAGCCGGTCGCCGCGCCGCCCGCCCCGTGGGGCCACCGCTAATCCCGTCCCGCCGCCGCGGTTCGACGTTGGAACCGGCGAATCTAGCTTCTCCCTTAGGGTACGGCTGGTTCCGCTGGGGCATCAACTCCACCTGCCTCACGCCTCCCCGCCGCTTGCGGCTGCTGTTCCTCGCGCTCGGCGCCGCGGCAGTGGTCCGGGCGGCCGCGCCCTTCCTCGAGCGCACCGACTTGTTCGCGGAGCACACGGACGGCTTTGTCTCCTACCGGATCCCGGGGGTGGTCGTGACCGCCCGGGGCACGGTGCTGGCCTACTGCGAGGCGCGGAAATTTTCCGGGGCCGACTGGGGCGAGATCGAGATTCATCTCCGGCGCAGCGCCGATGGCGGCCGCACCTTCGCCCCGGCCCGGCAGATCGCGCATCTCGGGCCGCGCCTGCCGCGCCATCCGGTGCTCGCGGAACACCCGGGCGGGAAGCACGGCGGGCCGGACGAACAGACGGTCAACAATCCCGTGGCGATCGCCACGCGCGAGGGTCCGGTGCATCTCCTCTATTGCGTGGAGTACCAGCGCGCCTTCCACGTGCGCAGCGATGACGACGGGCTCACGTGGTCGGC
>SYDD01000246.1 GCA_005786775.1 Opitutaceae bacterium | reverse complement strand
GGCACGCCCTGGCGGGTGGTCGTCACGGCCCGGAACCGCGCCGGGCACGCCGCGATCCTGTCCCTGCCGGACCCGCGCGATCCGTCCGCGCCCCCGGCGCAGGCCAGCACCCGCCCGCCGGCGGAGTGAGGCGGGCGCGTCAGCCCGCGGGGCCCGGTCACGCTGGGCGCGCCAGAGGCTGGTGCGGATGGCACCGGGCCTCTTGCGGCGCCAATCTGCCTTTGCGGCGCACCGGGTTGGGGAAATTTCCGGGAGCGCGTCCGGGAAGGCGCCTTCAGCCCGCTCCCTGGTCAATCCAGGAGTCCTCGTGCCCGACACCACTCGACGGCAGACCTCATCCCGTCGCGAAGATCCACCTTGGGGTCATAACCCAGCAGGGAGACCGCCTTTTCCACGGAAACGCCCACGTGCCAGTCGGCCTCGCCGAGCAGGTGAAGGGGCTGAACGTAAACCTCTGCCGCGGCGAGCAGCCGATCCAACGCGTGAGCACAACGCGCGACCGCGGGCGGCAAGTGCAGGAAGCGTGGCTTGACCTCAAGGGCCGCGGCCATCGCCTGCACCACCGCGAGGGTGGTGCACGGATGACGGTCCGCGATGTGAAAGATCTCCCCGGCGGCCCTCGGGTGCCACAGCGCGAGGCGGCAGGCGTCCACCAGGTTGCCGATGTGGGTCACACTGCGATCGAAGTTCCCGCCCCCGACCAAGGGCATCCGGCCTGATTGGATCCGCCGGTAAACCTCGACGTGCCGGGGTGGTACCGGCGGTCCATAGAACATGCACGGGCGCAGCACCACGATCTCGGCCGCCGCCCGCTCCCGCAGCACGATCTCCTCCGCCAGACGCTTGCTCCGGCCGTAGTGGCTCAGCGGTCGCGCCACCATATCCTCCCGGAGGAGGATTCCCGCGCGCGGCGCCCGGCCGGCGGCCGCGTTGCTGCTCACCAGCACGAACCGGCGCAGGCCGCCGGTGCGGAGCGCCGCGGCCAACAGGCCGCGCGTTCCTTCCGTGTTGACGCGGTACCAGTCCGAGGTGCGGCGCACGTGCAGGACTCCCGCCGCGTGCAGCACGCCAGCACAGCCGGCCACCGCGGCCGCCAACGCACGCCCGTCGTCCAAGGTGCCGCGGATCACGCGCACGGGGATCGCGGGCCGGGCGGGCAGCGCGAGCTCGGCCCCCGGCTCGCTGAGGCACACGACCTCCCGGAGGCCCTCCGGGGGCCGCGCGAGCAGATCGTCCAGCACCCGCGTCGTCAGCCAACCTGGAAATCCGGTCAGCAACAGACGTTCCAGCCTCATCGCGCGGATTGCGCCGGCTTGCGCAGGGTCAGGTGGAAGTAAAAGAGCCCGTGGCGGTGGCGTTCGACCTGCAAGGGCCCGTGCAGGAGCAACCGGCGGACCGTCGGCCACTGCGGCAGGTAGGTGCGCAGGAACCACCATTCCTCGCGGACGACGGTGGTGAACCAGCGCAGGTAGGGCGTGAACTGGAGCCACCCGTGGCGGAAGAACCAGAAAGCGGTCAGGATCTGGGGACTGGCCGGGAAATCCAGGACCGCTAGGCGCCCCCCGGGCTTGAGCACGCGCTCCGCCTCCCGGAGGAAACGCGCCACTTCCTCCGCGGAAGCCAGATGGTGCAGGCTGTGGATGCAGAACACCCAGTCGAAGCGGGCATCGGGATACGGCAAGGCGGAGGCGCCGGCGGATCGTACCGTGAAGCGCGGATCCTGCTGGAGATGCGGCGGGACCATCAGATCCACCCCGTGCAGGTCGCGCACCCCGGCCGCGTGGAGGCACTCCAGCGTCTCGCCGTGCCCGCAGCAGACATCGAGGACCGCCCCGGTCTCGCCCGCCGGAAAGCCGAGGCGTCGGAGCTTGCCCGCCATCGCCGCGCGGCGCCGGGCCATCGCCGCCGGATCGCCGTAATTCCGGTGCCACTCCTCGCTCTCAGGACTTTGGGCGCCAGCCGCGGGCCCGGCCGGGGCACTCACGAGGACCTCCGTTTTTCGGACACGATCGGTCGGGACCGGATCCGCGCTGGACGAGGCTTCATCGGGTTGGGCGGGCGCCCGCCCGCTCCCACGGTTGCCGGCCGGGGGCCACCGGCGCGCCATAGACGCCCAGGACATCGCGCGCCCGGACCTTGAGCATATCCAGCGGGTCGCGGAAGGCGCTGACCACGAAATTCACGCGGGAGCCCTCCTGGTTGCGCCAATGGACCGGCTCGTAGCGGCAGGGAATCCCGAGGCGGTGCATCAGCGCGAAAAGCTCGACGTCGATCATCCCGCCATTGACCCGCGCGAGCGAGAACAGCCGCTGGGCGGCCGCGCGGGTGAACAGCTTGAAGCCGCACTGGCTGTCGACCACCGCCTTGCGGAAGACGATCAGATGGGCGAGGAGCTGGCAGAGAAGGCCCACGAGGCGGCGCGCACGGGATTCGCCCTCCTGGTAGGTCCGCACTCCGGCGACGACCCCCACCTCCACGCCGCGCAGGCGGGGCAGGAACTCCTCCACCGTCGCGATGGGGGTGGCGTGATCGGCATCCATGAACAGCACGCGCTCTCCTGTCGCGGCGAGGCAGCCCCGGCGCAGGGCCGCACCCTTGCCGATCCGGGAGGGCTGCAGCAGCAGCCGCACCTGCGGGTGGCTTACCGCGAACTCCCGCACGAGGTCACCCGTGCCATCCGGGCTGTTGTCATCCACCACGATCAATTCGAACGCGTCGCAACGCCGCTCCAGGTAGGCGAGCACTTCCCGCAGGGTCGCCGGCAGCCGCCGCGCCTCCTTGAAGGTGGGGATCACGACCGAGAGGCTCTCGGGCAGCTTCGCCAGGGGCTCGGGCGGCGTCATTTCAGGAAATCCAATGCCTCCTGCGGATAGCTTTTCGATCCCAAAACGGCATCCGTCGGCGCGAGGACGGGGGACGGGCCGTCGAGAGCGGCCGCAAGTTCGGCCGGGGAGAGCTCGTAGACGAGGAGCCCATTAGTCACGCGGCCATCCGGCTCGCGTTCGCGCAGCCGCGCGCACAGCCGGGCGAAACGCAGATGGTCGAAGACCTGGAGGCGCGACCAATCCTCCGGCGAGACCTCGAGGCGGGACCCCGCCCGGGCTCCCGCCTCGAGGGCGGCGCGGAAAAGGCCCCGCAGCTCCTGGTAAAGCTCCTCGTAACTGGGGCGCCAGGGGCCGAAGAGCGGACCGTAGACCGTGCGCAGCATCGTCGCGCTGATCACGTACGTGCCCGGTCCCAGCTCCCGGATCGCGGGCGGTCGCGTCTCAAAGAACTGCGGGAGCAGGATCGCGCCGTCCAACTGGAAGCGCCGGAGGTCCGCGTTGCCGAAATAAGAGAAGTGGATGGGCGGCCGGGGACCACCGGCCCGGCGCCGCTCCAGCCACTGCTCGAGGGCCGGCAGGTCCTGTCCCCACTCATAGGAACTGTCGACGAACCAGCGGTGACCCTCTCGGGATCCGCCGGCGAGGGGATTGCAGTAGGACAGGTATTGCCCCGGCACGGTCGCAAGTTCCCGGGCCGACCAAAGCACGAGGCAGGCGACGGCGATGCGGCGCCCGCGGGCGGCCACCGGCAGCAACACGGCGGCGCCGGCGAGCACAAACAGGGGGGGGAACAACGGCAGGAGATGCCGGATCCCGATGTTGAGCCCGCTCGCCATGCTGGCGGCGAGGTACACCGCGATCAGCACTAGCCACGGCAGCAGGTCGCGGCGGGCCGGCGCCGGCCGCTGCCCGGCTTCCCCAGTCCCAACGGATCGCGCGGCCGAGGGCCGGTTTGGCCGCCGCCAGC
Organism: Opitutaceae bacterium; assembly: GCA_005786775.1. Classification (GTDB taxonomy): domain Bacteria; phylum Verrucomicrobiota; class Verrucomicrobiia; order Opitutales; family Opitutaceae; genus ER46. Next base: position 1,675 of record SYDD01000246.1, on the reverse strand, counting down.
CGAGGCCCAGCACCGCACCCCCCAGCGCCAGCAGGAGGGGAACCGGGGCCTTAAGGAACCAGACCACCGGGAAGAAGTGCCACCAGCCGCCGAGGGAATACTCACCGGCGAGATAGGCCCGGCGGACCGTGGTGGTGGTCAGGAAAACCCTGACATCGTGCAGGTAGGGCGCCGGCAAAAGACTCATCCGCTCAAGCCAGTCGAGCGGCCCGGCCAGCGAGCCAGTGTAGGCGCGCGCGAGATCCTGCTGCGAGAGCTGCGCCCCCTCGGCCGCCCGAAACCACGTCAATTGCGGGGCGTAGCAGGCCCAGAGCGTGAGCAGACTGACCACCAGGGCCGCCACCGAGGCCAGGGCGAGGAGCCGCGCCCGCTGCCCGGGGGAGCTCGCCGACCGGGTTCCTCCGCCCGGCCAAGAAAGTTCCACGGGCTCGCGCATCGCGGTCCGGGCCAGGGCCAGCCCGAGCGCCATCGGGAGCAGCAGGATCGAGGAGAACTTGGTCGCCGCGAGCAGGCCCGCGGAAATCCCGCAGGTGATGATGTTGCCGGGCGTCACGCGACCGTAGAGGCGCCACCCGCTCCGCATCGCCAGGCTGAACCAGAAGGCGGTGAAGAGGTCCACGGTCGCGAGCGAACTGTTGGCGACCATCGTGGGCGAGAAGCAGTAGAGCCCGAGGGAGAGCAGCGCCCCGGCCGGGCCGAACAGTTCCCGCGACCAGCGCCACACCAGAATCCCGAGGGCGATGCCGACCAGCAGGATCATCCCCCGGCCAGCCCGCAGGATCCATCTCCAGTCATTGGCCGGGTCGAAAAGGAAGCGCGTCGCCGGATCGAGGCGGGGGGCGACGGACCCGGGCGGTTCCGGTGAGGGCTCGGTGCGGGGCCGTTGCAACAGCATCGGAAGAGCCATCCAGTTCTGCGCCAGCACCAGATTGGCCGTGGCCTGCTTCGGCGCCCCCGCGGTGAGGTTGGTCACGCCCGAATGCAGGAAGTAAGGCTCATCGAAGACCGGCGAGGTACCGCGAAGGTGGTCGACGCCGGCGAACGCGAAACAGGCCAGCAGGGCGACCACTGCCCAAGGTTCACCCCTGCGACACAGTGCGCCCCAAGCCCTGGCCCAAAGGGAAGCGTCCGGCTGGATCACGGAACCGGGATGACCACCGATGCCGCGGGACCATCCGACGAACACCTGAACGGCAAGCCCGCCCGGGTCGACGGCCAATCCCGTCCCGGCGTGGATTGCGCGGTGCAAGCCGGGCGACCCTGGAGCCGCACGGCCCCGGGGTCGACGGGGCCTGCGGAGTCGATCTGGTCGGAAAACGACACGGGAGCGCCTGCTGTAAACCGGCGCTTGGGCGGGGCAAGGGGATTCCGAAGCGGAAGGCCTTCAGCCGGCCAAGGCGTTGATGCGCCGGGCCAGTTCCACGTCGAGGTCCGACAACGCGCCCAGATCGTGGGTCGAAAGGGTGATGGTCACGCGGTTCCAGACGTTGCTCCAGTCCGGGTGATGCCCCAACTGCTCGGCAGCCAGCGCGACCCGCGTCATGAAGCCAAAGGCCGCGGAGAAGTCCGCGAACCGGAACTCCCGGCGCAACCTGCCCTCGTGCAGGGTCCAGGCGGGCAAGGTGGCGGACAAGGCCGCCAGCGCGGCGGGAGTGAGGCGTTGGGCGGGCATCGG
>SYDD01000245.1 GCA_005786775.1 Opitutaceae bacterium | reverse complement strand
AGGCCGCTGGAGGCGGTGGCCGCGACGGTGAAAGGCGGGGCCTGATTGGTGCGCGCGGGGAGCGCGGCGAAGCTGATCGCCTGCGCAAGCCGCTGCACCGTGAGCACCGCGGGATTACTAACGATCGTTTGGGCCGGAATGACCGTTCCGTTGGAGACCTCCGCGGTGTAGCTGCCAGCCTCTGCCCCCGACACTCCCGAAAGGGTAAGGGTGGCAAGGGTGGCCCCATTCACCACGACACCATCGCGCCGCCAGCGGTAGGTTGGGGCCGGATCTCCGACCGCGGCGACACTCAAGGAAACGGTCCCATTAAGCGCAACCGACTGGCCCACCGGGTGAGTCGTGATCCGCGGTAGGGTACCGACAAAGATGCTGGCCGCAGGCGAAAGGGTGCTACCGCGGGCGTTGGCCACCTGCACTGTGTATTGCCCCGAATCCGGCGCCGAGGCCGCCGGGATCTGGTAAGTGACCGAAGTTGCCCCAGCCAAAGCGGCACCATTCTTGGACCACTGGTAGGTGAAAGGGGGGATACCCCCAACCTCTGCCGAGAGCGTCACGCTCCGCCCGGGTGCGACGGTTACCGCCTCTTGCGCGCGCAACGCCGAGACCGCGCCAACGAGCAGGATGGCGGGGAGGAGAATCTGGAGCTGGAGGTGCGGGGGGATCACGGGACGATGAAGCGGTGAGCGAGCGTTGATCGATGGAAAATCCAAAAGTCGTGCGGGGTGAAGTTTACGGATTTATCACACGGCCACCGAGGATCTCAGGGTACATCATAAACCTCCAACAAAACTTCGCCGCGGCCAATGCCCAAGGAGGTAACCTCCGCCGTATAGGCCCCGGGCGGCAGCGTGAGCAGAATCGCAACGTCAGCTGCGGCCAGCGGAAACGCCCCGACCGCCGCGGCGGCTTCCGCCAACGCGGACGACGCCGAACTGCTCCAAGCCAATTCTGTCGCGAGCAGCCGGCCTGCGCTATCGCGCAAGCGCAACGACGGCTGGGCCAAGGGGCTCGCAACCCCGAAGGCGGCAAGGCCGGGGCCCACGGCACGGATGAGCAGCGTCCGGGACCATTCCGGCGGGATCACTACTCCGCTAATTAGGGCCACCTCCGGCGATACAAGGCCGCGGGTGGAGAGGTTCGCCAGTCCGCGGGGCGATGACCCAGTTCGCGGCGTGACCTCGGCGGAAAACTCCTCTCGTCCTCCGGCGGTCAAGCGCAGCTGGTAAGCAGCGGCGGCCGCAGGCCGTACTACGAGGACGGCGTTGGTGGCGCCAGCGATGGGTTGTCCCGCTTTCAGCCACTGCCACCGCGCATCCGCGGGCGCCGGCATGGAGGCGCTCAAGGCTAGGGTGCCATCTGCGACGACCCGGGTTGGCAGCGCCGCCAACGGGAGCAGCGAGGCCGCGTCCAGGGCAAGTATGACCGGAGGCGCCTCCGCCCAGCCCAAGGAGTTGACCACCCGCAAGCCATAGCGGCCCACCTGCCGAGCGCTGAACCGCTCCAAGACCAGAGACGCGTTCGTCGCGCCAACCAGCGGCTGGTCGGAAAAAGTCCATTGATACCGCAAGGGCGCCGCACCGTCTGCGGAGGCGGTGAGGGTAACCGTCGCACCCGCGCGGACGATCGACGCTTCTTCCTGTGCGCCCAAGCCGGACGCCAGCGCCAGCGGTACCCAGCAGGATTGCCCCAGAAGCCGTACCCGCCGCGTCAGATACCCCATGCCTCTGATTCATCTCCGAACACACGCACAGGTCGAGCCCCGACCGCGCAAAGGACCAGCGCTCGACTACGAATCAAAGGTAAGCATTATCCGTATTGAAAGATCGTTGCAGCAGATTCAGGGACCGAGGATCTCCTTGGGACGTCATCAAGACCTTCTCCGTCGTTCCTCCGCCGCTTTTCGTATGAACTCGCTTCTCCCCCGCCTCGCCCTGGCCAGCGCTCTGCTCGTTCTGACGCTGCTCGTCGGTTGCGCCGGGCCCGCCGCCCCGAAGGCCCGGGCCAATGATGACCTCGACCCGCTGGTGCTCACCCCGGGCGACGTGCTCAAGATTTCCTTTCCGGGCTCCCCGAACCTCGACAACTCGCAGGCCATCCGCCGCGACGGCCGCCTCAACCTCGAGATCATCGGGGAGGTCAAGGCCGCGGGCCTCACTCCGTCGGACTTCGAGAAAGAGCTCCTGAAGCTCTACTCTCCGCACCTCGTGACCAAGGACGTGAAAGTTTCCGTCGTCACCTCGACCTTCTCGGTTTTCGTGACCGGCGCCGTACTCAAACCCGGCAAGCTGCAACTGGATCGGACCGTGACCGCCTTTGAGGCCGTGATGGAAGCCGGCGGCTTCGACGTCCAGCGCGCCAACATGAAGGAAATCAGCATCATCCGGAACGTCGACGGCGTGAGCAAGACTTACAAAATAAACCTCAAGGCCGTGATGGATGGCAAAGCCACGGAGCAATTCCGCCTGCAGGCGTTCGATACCGTCTATGTGCCGGAGAAGTTTCAGTGGTTCTGAGGCTAGATCTCGGCGGACTCGGCGCCCAAATCTCGCTCGAACCCGGCTTCTTGGGCGGGACCTGAACTTCAGGGACTAGCTACCCTACCATCGCGGATTCCCGCTGCGTAGGCGGCGAACACGCGTCGGATCTCATCCCGCACGCGACGGAAGCCGGCGAGCACCTCCTGCTCTGAGCCACGGGCCTCGGCCGGATCATCGAAGCCCCAATGGTACCGTTGCACTTGCCCCGGAAAGACCGGGCAAACCTCGTCCGCCCGGCCGCAGACGGTAATCACGGTGTGGATCGGACGGTCGCGGAACTCGTCGAGATGCTTGGAGCGGTGCCCGGAGGCATCGAGGCCGATCTCAGCGAGAACCCGGATCGCGAGGGGGTGGACGTAGCCGGCCGGTCGGGAGCCGGCGCTATGGACTTCCACCAGATCGCCCGCGGCCGCGCGCAAGACCGCCTCGGCGAGGTGGCTGCGACAAGAGTTCCCGGTGCAGAGAATCAGGACGGAGGGTTTCATCGGGAGGCGTCAGGGACAGCGCCGCGGGCGTACCAGCTTCGGCTGGCAACGCAGGCGCGGCAGACCGAGAGCATGACCGGAACCTCGACGAGCACGCCGACGATCGTGGCCAGCGCCGCGCCCGAAGCCGGGCCGACGCGGGTGATCGCCACCGCGACGGCGAGCTCGAAGAAGTTGCTCTGTGGTGCAGCTGGCAACTCAGCACCGCGCTTGGCATTTTGGTTGGCGGGCAGATCCCGGCCGGGCTGCTGCTTGATTTTGTGGTGCCGTTGACTTTTATTGCGCTGCTGGTGCCGGCGCTTGCCGACCGGGCGGCGGTGGCTGCCGCGCTGGT
>SYDD01000244.1 GCA_005786775.1 Opitutaceae bacterium | reverse complement strand
GCCGAGGGGTTGCTGAACGCACGACCGGGTAAGGATTGCTCGGTTACAGCGGACCGACGTGTGTCGGTATGGGGCTGGTGTAGCATTTCGCCAGCGGTCGGCTCGATGTAGCCGGGGGCGGCACCCCGGTCGACGGAACGGAAACCCATTTCCACTGCCCCCCGCATTCGACCCCGGGCCCCAGCCGGAGCTCGACGCCTCCCGCCGGACCCGCGAAAGTCCCCGGGATGAGCCTCGTCGCCGCCGCCCGGCGTGAACTGCGCCCCACCGTCGTTTTGGCGGTGCCGATGATCGTCGGGCAGGTCAGCCAGATGCTGATGGGCGTGACCGATAGCGCGATGATCGGGCACGCCGGCACGGTGCCGCTCGCCGCTTCCGCCTTTGCGGGAAACATCTTCAACATCTTCTACGTGATGGGGATCGGTCTGATGCTGCCGGTGGCGGTCTTCGTGGCCCGCGCCCGCGGGGCCCGGGCTTCCGGGGAGGCCGCCGAATACCTCCGGCACGGCTGCCTGCTCGCCACGGGATTCGGTTTGGCGGAGCTGCTCCTGATGGGGGTGCTGGCGACGCAACTGCACCGCTTTGGCCAGCCGCCCGAGGTGGTGGCCGCCGTGGGCCCCTATTTCCTGTTGTGCGCCGCCTCGATCGTGCCGGTGTTGCTCCAACTGGCGCTGCGGCAGTTCGCCGAGGCGATGGGCCACCCCTGGGTGCCGATGCTCATCACCCTGGGGGCGGTCGCGCTGAACGCGCTGCTCAACTGGATCCTGATCTACGGCCATTGGGGCGCCCCGGCCTGGGGGCTCACGGGCGCAGGGCTGGCCACCCTAATCGCCCGGATTTGCGCCACGACTGCCCTTTGGCTCTGGATCCGACGCGATCCCCGGCTGGGATTGGCCGGGCCCGCCGTCCCGTCCGGCGAAGCGCCGCCCCCGCGACCCGCCTGGTCCGCGAGCCGGCTCCGCGAAATGCTCGGGGTGGGCCTCCCCGCCGCCGGGATGCTGCTGTTCGAGGCCACCGCCTTCTCGGTCTCCGGGCTGATGGTCGGCTGGCTGGGGGCGGTGCCCCTGGCGGCGCACCAGATCGCGATCACCTGCGCCTCCCTCACGTTTATGGTGCCGCTCGGCCTGTCGATGGCCGCCGGAATGCGGCTCAGTCACGCGGTGGGCGCCGGCGAGCGGCACCGCTTCCGCCCCCTCGGGCTGAGCGCGCTGGGCGCCGGGCTCGCCTGTATGTTGGCGTTTATGACCCTGTTCTGGGTGGCCGGCCGCCCCCTCGCCGCCGCGTTTACCGCGGATCCCGCCGTCATCGGGATGGCCGCCGCGCTGTTGGCCGTCGCGGCCGTGTTCCAGCTTGCGGACGGGGTGCAGGTGATCTCCGCGGCGCTGCTCCGAAGCCTGCTGGACGTCCGGGTGCCGGTGGCGATCACCTTCCTCGCTTATTGGGGCCTGGCCCTGCCGCTGGGGTATGGGCTGGGCATCGCCGGACCGTGGGGTGCGGCGGGCATCTGGGCGGGCATCGCGGGTGGCCTGGGCTTCGCGGCGGTGTTCCTGCCGCTGCGGTTTCTCCGGCTCACCCGTTCCCGGTAGGGAGGCAGGGCTCCGGGAAGCCCCGCCAAAACCCTCCTTCGCCAGTTGCCGGGGCGTCCGCTCTGGCTTTATCTCTGTGTCAACTGAATGACCTCCGCCCCCTCCCGTCTGCCCTCCGCCCTCGACCGTCACCTTGTCACCCCCGCCGCCGGGGAAATCATCGGGATCCCGAGCTATGTGGAGAAGGGAGCGGAGCTGGTCACCCCGCAGGCGATCAAGGGGCTGCTGGGCCTGTGGGCGTCCCTGCAGCGGAAAATCGCCCGGGTGGAGGAAGGGTCCCGCCTGCGCCGCCGGCTGGATGCGCTGGCCCGCTTCGTGGAGGAGGCGCAGGAGGGTCCCGGCGCCTCCGGGCCGGCGCTCCGCGCTGCCACCTTTGCGCTGCTGTACTTCCTGAAGGGTGCCGACCGCATTCCCGACGCGGTACCGGAGGTCGGGCTCCTCGATGATGCGATGGTGGTCCAAGCGGTGCTGGACAATCACACCCCCGCGCTGCGGGCGCACTGGACCCGCCACGAGCGCGTCTGGCCCGAGGAACTCTGAGGCGGGCTTCCCTCGCCCCTGCCGGCGCCGACTGACGCGGGCATTGCCATCACGCGCCGCGCCGCTTCCGCTGCCGGCATGAACCCCGCCAGCATCATCCGCGCCGCCTCCGTCCGCGCCTTGGACATTCCCCTGTTTGAACCTTTCGGGATTTCCGGCGGAGCCCAGGCCAGCGCCGCCAACGTGCTGGTGCGCGTGGAACTGCAGGATGGCACGGTCGGTCACGGCGAGGCCGCCCCGCTGCCGCCCTACAATGGCGAGACCCAGGCCGACGCCCTGCGTGCCCTCCGGTCGGTCCTCCCCTGGCTGAAGGGGCGGGACGCCGCCGCGTGGCAGGCCATCGGCCGCGGGTTTGCGGCCCGCGCCCGGCCCGGTTCCGGTTCCGCCCGCTGCGCTCTGGAAACCGCCTTGGTGGACGCCCTCGCGCGGCAGGCCTGCGTCAGCCTCACCCGCTTTCTCGCCGCCGCCGTGCCCGCGGCGGTGCGGCGCCCCGCGGTTCGACTCGAGACTGATATGACGGTCACCACCGGCACCCCCGCGGCCGCCTCGGCGGCCGTGCGCCGGATCCAGCGCCGCGGCATCCGCGTGATCAAGGTCAAGATCGGCGGCCCCGGCGGCCCGGCCCACGACCTCGCCCGCCTGCTTGCCATCCGCGCCGCGGCACCGCGCGCCCCCCTCGTGCTGGACGGCAACGCCGGGCTCAGCCGCGACGATGCCTTCCTGCTCGTCCGACTGTTGCGGGCCGCACGCATCACCCCTGCGGTGCTCGAACAGTGGCTGCCCAAGGACGACCTCGCCGGGATGCGCCGCCTGCGCCGCGAATCCGGCTGGCTGGTCGCGGCGGACGAGGCCGTCACTTCCGCCGAGGACGCGCGCCGGGTGGTCCGCGCGCGCGCGGCGGATGTGATCAACATCAAGCTGATGAAAGCTGGGCTGGGGGAGGCCCTGGAGATCGCCCGCGTCGCGCGCGCCGGGGGCGTCGGCCTGATGATCGGGGGCAACGTCGAGTCGGTGCTGGCGATGACGGTCTCGGCCTGCTTCGCCACCGCCTTGGGCGGCTTCCGCTTCGCGGACCTGGATACGCCCTTCTTTATGTCGGAGAACCCGTTCCGCGGCGGTTACCGCATCCGCGCCGGGCAGATCTCGGTCGGGCATCTCCGCGCCGGGCACGGGGTCGTGCCGCGCGGCGGCAGCTGAAAGGCAGCAACCGACGGAGCAACCGACGGGGTCAGGCCGTGAATCGCTACAAGGGTATGGTAGCCCGGTGCGAGTCCTGATCTAAAACTAGCGATTCACGGCCTGACCCCCTTCCCCGCGGGTTCAGCCTTCCAGTTCCGTCCAGCGCGCGTAGACGGCCGCGATTTCGGCCTCCAGCTCAGGCAGGCGGGCCGCGGCGCGGGCCACCTCGGGTCCGCCGCCCTTGAAAAAGGCCGGGTCGGCCATCCGGGTGGTAAGTTCCGACTGTTCCTTCTCCAGCGCCTCGAGGCGCGCGGGCAGGGCCTCCAGTTCGGCCCGTTCGCGATTGCTCAGCTTGCGGGTCTTGGCGGCCGGCGTCGCGCTCGCAGGCGCGGAGGCGTTCGCCGGGGTGCCCGCACCGGGGTTCGCGGCGGCCTTGGCCGCGGCGGTGGCCCGGGCGGCCTGCGCCGCCTGCCAGTCATCGTAGCCGCCGATGTGTTCGGTCAGCACGCCGTCGCCCTCGAACACCAGCAGGCTCGTGCAGACCTCGTTCAGGAAGGCCCGGTCGTGGCTCACCAGCAGCACGGTCCCGTTGAATTCCACCAACAGGTCCTCGAGGAGCTCCAGCGTCTCCGCGTCGAGGTCGTTGGTGGGCTCGTCCAACACCATCACATTGGCCGGCTGGGTGATCAGTCGCGCCAGCAGCAGCCGGTTGCGCTCGCCGCCCGTGAGCGCCCGCACCGGCGTCCGCGCACGAGTCGGTTCAAACAGGAAGTCCTCCAGGTAGGAAATCACGTGTCGCGTGCGGCCATTGATCGTCACGGTCGTGTTGCCGTCCGCCACGGCGTCCTGCACCCGCATCGATTCGTCCAACTGGGCCCGGAGCTGGTCAAAGTAGACGACCTCCAGCCGGGTGCCCGCCTCGACGGTGCCGGCCTGCGGGGCCAGTTGCCCAAGAAGCAGCCGGAGAAGGGTGGTCTTGCCGGCGCCGTTGGGGCCCACGATTCCGATCTTGTCCCCCCGCTCGATGCGGAGGTCGAGGTCGCGGACGATCCAGCGTTCCTCGTAGCGGAAGCGCAGGCCGGTGCAGGTGACCACCTTGAAGCCGGAGCGGTCGGCCTCCTGTGCGGAGATCCTGGCGGTCCCCTGGCGTTCCCGCCGGGCGGCACGCTCGGCCCGCATCGCCTGCAGGGCGTGGATGCGGTTCTGCGCCCGCGAGCGCTGGGCCTTCACCCCGCGCCGGATCCAGACCTCCTCCTGCGCGAGTTTCTTGTCGAACTGGGCCCGCTGCACCTCCTCGGCCTCCAGCACGGCCTGCTTGCGGGTCAGAAAGGTGTCGTAGTCGCAGGACCAGCCGATGAGCCGGCCGCGGTCCACCTCCACGATCCGGGTCGCCAGCCGCCGCAGGAACGCGCGGTCGTGGGTCACGAAGAGGAGCGCCCCGCCCCATTCGAGCAGGAAGTCCTCCAGGCCCCGGATGGATTCGAGGTCCAGGTGATTGGTGGGCTCGTCGAGGAGCAGCAGCGAAGGATTGGTCGCGAGGCCCCGAGCAAGCAGGACGCGCCGCTTCTGGCCGGCGGACAGGGAGGTGAACTCGGCCTCGGCGGGCAGGGCGAGTCGCTCCAGCAGGCGCTCAACCCGGTCGTGCTGTTCCCAGTCGTTGTGCTCCTCGTAGCTGCCGCCTGGTCCCTCGACCACGGCGCGGACTGTCCCGGCCAGCCCCGCCGGCACGTCTTGGGGCAGCGTGGCGATCACAGCGTCCGGGGGCGACCGGAAGATCTGGCCCTCGTCGGGCGCGAGCTCGCCCGCGATCACCTTCATCAGGGTCGACTTGCCAGCTCCGTTGCGCCCGACGAGGCACACGCGCTCGCCGCGCTCCAGCTGCAGGTTGACGCGGTCCAGCAGGGGGGCGCCGCCGAAGCTGAGGCTGACATCGAGGAGGCTGACGAGGGCCATAAACGGCCGAGCGTCGCGGGCGCGCCGCCGGGAAGCAAGGTTCGCGCGGGGAAATCCCCGCCCTATTCCGGGAACAGTTCCCGCTGCTGGAGCGCCGCGCGCCGGCCGGGATCGAGCGTGCTGAGGCTCAGGAGCTGCAGCAGGGTGAGGCCGCCGATCTGGGGGTCCTCCGCAAGCGTCGTGAGCAGCAGGGCCCCGGCCAGCGCGTCGTAGAGGGCCGCGTGGTACCGCCGGCGATCCGGCGGGCAATGTTCGAGCGCGAGGGCGTCCAATCGGCCCTGTAGGCCTAGCGCGGCGATGAGCGACTCCAGCCGACCCGAATCCAAGTGCGGGAGCAGTTGTTCGACCAGCCGGGCGGTGTCGACCCATGGGCCCCAGTCGACGATCCGGGCTCCGGGCCGGGTGAAATCGGGGACGTTGCGGGGGTAGGGCCAGACGGCCTTGAGCAGGCTGTTCTCGACCCCCGCGTAGTGCGCCGCGAGTGGCCCCAGTTCCCGCAGGCTCAGGAAATAGTTCCATTCCTCCGCGAACAACGCCTGCCCCGCGAGAGCGCTAGGTCCGAGGCCGTGGACCGCCTGATCCTCGGCGCGGATTCCCCCAGTGGGCCGGCACTTGCGGGTACGGGTCGAGACTACGGCGCCCCGGTGCACCTCGGCGACGCCGAACTCGAGGATGCCCGAGCCCAGGCTGCCTTCAAAATCGACGAAGAAGATTGGTTGCTGCGTCCAGGACACCCAGGGAGGGAGAACGGAAATCGCGCCGGTTCCAAACCTCCAGTGCGGTAATCGGCGGCCCGCCCAAGGGAAAGAGTCCGGCGGAGGCTTGTGCCGGGCCCGCCGGCGGGGCACGGTGGCGGTGGCTCCCCGGCCGCCCTATGAAGCTTCCCGTGATCCACGGCCAGCCCTCCTGGCCCCTGCGCTCCAGCCACGTTCACGCCCATCTGACCCGCCTCGGCGGCCACCTTGGGCCGGTGCAGTTCCGGCTGGGCCGACGCACGGTCGCCCCGCTGTCCGTCGCCCCGTGGGCTGAGGAAACGCTGCCCCGGGGGATGCCCCCGCTGCTCCACGCCCTGCGCGGGGATTTCTTCTGCGCGCCGTTCGGCGGCAACGGGACCCCCTGGCGGGGCGAACGGCATCCGCCCCACGGCGAGACGGCCAACGCGGTCTGGCGCCTCGAGAAACTCGAACACGGCGACGCCGCGGTGGCCTTGCGCGCGCGCCTTGACCTGAAGGTGCGCGCCGGACGCGTGACCAAGACCATCCTGCTGCCCGAAGGCAGCCCGGTGGTCGCCCAGAGCCACGAGATCGCCGGTGCCCGCGGGCCGCTGAGCGTTGGCCACCACGCGATGCTGCGCTTTCCCGAGGAGCCCGGGTCCGGCCTGATCGGCACGAGTCGGTTCGTCCGCGGCCAAGTGTTGCCCACCCCGTTCGAGGACCCGGCCCAGAGGGGTTATTCCAGCCTCCGGCCCGGGGCGGAATTTACCTCCTTGGCCGAGGTGCCCCTCGCGAATGGGGGCACCGCCGACCTTTCCGTGTACCCGGCCCGGCGCGGCTTCGATGACTTGGTGATGCTGTCCGCCGATCCCGACCTGCCCTTCGCCTGGAATGCTGTGACTTTCCCGGCCCAGCGGTACGTCTGGTACTCGTTGCGGGATCCCCGCGTCCTGCGCCATACGATCTTCTGGATCTCCAATGGCGGCCGCCATTACGCGCCTTGGAACGGGCGCCACACCGGCGTCCTCGGCCTGGAGGACACCACCAGTTACTTCCATTATGGGCAGGCGGAGTCGGCCGGGCCCAACCCATTGCGGCGCATCGGTTTGCAGACCGCCCTCACGCTCGATCCGCGGCGGCCGACCACGGTCCGGACGCTGATGGGCGTCGCCGAGGTCCCGGCCCGATTCGGGCGGGTGGTCCGCATCGAACCCGGCCCGGGGGGCATCGTGCTCCATTCGGCCGAGGGCAAGCGCGTGGCGGCGGCGGTCGATTTGGGCTTCCTGCGCTGACGGGGTGGGAGGCGGAGCCGGCGGGCGCCCAAGCGCCAATTCGTCCCAGTGGGGACGGGGCGGAGGCGCATCGTGGCGCGCTCTGCCCCGGCGGCTAGGTGTTGCGCCTCTGGGGCGCGCCGCGACGGACTGGCGCGGTCCATGCGGAGAGGGAGCCCATGGATTCCGCCAAGCTCACCCAAATGTCCCGCCAAGCTGTCACCGACGCACAAACCTTGGCCCGGCGTCGCGGGCACCCCGAGGTCGACACGTGGCACCTGCTGGCGGCCCTGCTGGGCCAGGAGAACGGCCTCGTGCCCGGCCTGTTAGGCAAGCTGAACGTGGAGCCGGGAGCGGTTGCCGCGGCGGTCGAACGCGAATTGGAGCGCCTGCCGCGGGTCTCCGGGTCAGTCGACACCTCCAAGGTGTACGTCACCCCCGCGGTGCAGGAGGTCCTGACGCGGGCGGAGGACGAGGCGGCGCAGCTCCGCGATGAGTTTGTCTCGGTGGAGCACCTGTTCCTCGCGTTGCTCGAGATCGCGCGCCCGGAGGGCCTGCGGAAGCTGCTGCGCGGGCTGGGGCTGGAGCGGGCCCGGGTGCTGGACGCCCTGAAGCAGGTGCGCGGGGCGCAGCGGGTGACCTCGGACAACCCGGAGGCCACCTACGCGGCCCTCGAGAAGTACGGCGTGGACCTCGTGGCGCAGGCGCGGAAGGGGAAGATGGATCCCGTGATTGGTCGCGATGAGGAGATCCGGCGCACCATCCGGATCCTGTCCCGCAAGACCAAGAACAACCCCG
>SYDD01000243.1 GCA_005786775.1 Opitutaceae bacterium | reverse complement strand
CTCCAGCCCGTGACCGGCCCCGAGGCGGACGCCGCCCTGCGCGACGCGCTCGGCTCCCTCTCCGGCCCGGCCAAGGCCGGCCTGATCGGCACCATCGCGCTGCGCGGCGACAAGACCGTCCGCGCCGTCCTCGCCGGCATCCAAGCCAACCCCTCCGAGGCGCCCGTGGTCCGCGACGCCGCGGCCCGCGCCCTCGACCACCTCAAAGCCTGACCCGTATGACGCCCCCGCTTCCCCTCGCCCGCCGCGCGTTCCTCAAGCAGTCCGGCCTCGCCGCCGCCACCGCCGTCGCGCCCCTCATCCTCCCCTCCGGCCTCCGCGGCGCCAACGCCCCGAGCAAAAAGATCACCGTCGGCATCGTCGGCTCCGGCAACATCGCCGACAGCCACTACGGGAAACTCCTCGGCGAGCAGGAGACCGTGCGCATCCTCGCCGTGTGCGACGTCGACCGTGAGCGCCGTGACGAGGGCGCCGCGCGCGTCAACCGGGAGTACGGCACCCAGGACTGCAAGGCGTACGCCGACTTCCGGGAGCTGAACCGCCGGCCGGACATCGACGTGGTGTTCGTCTGCACGCCCGACCACTGGCACGCGCTGGTCGCGATCGACGCGATGCGCAACGGCAAGGATGTGTACATCGAGAAGCCGATGACCCTCACCATCGAGGAGGGCCGGGCCGTGGTCGCCGCCGCGCGCAAGTACAACCGCGTGGCGCAGCACGGCACCCAGCACCGCTCGATGAAGCGGTTCCACGACGTCGCCGAGTACGTGCGCAACCAGGGCCTCGGGAAACTCCAGCGCATCGAGTGCTTCATCCCGCCCAACAACCGCCACGTCGGCGCGACCTGGAAGGCCGAGCCGGTGCCCGCGGGTCTCGACTGGGAGATGTGGCTCGGGCCCAGCCCGTGGCGGCCGTACTCGTCGCTCGGCTGCCACTACAACTTTCGCTTCATCTCCGACAGCGCCTACGGCCAGGTCACCAACTGGGGCGCCCACTACCTCGACATCGGCCAGTGGGCGATGGACGCGGACGCGGGCGGCCCGGTCGCGGTGGAGGGGCGCGGCGAGTTCCCGAGCAGCGGCCTGTTCTCGAACGCGACCAAGGTCGACTTCACCGTCCGCTACGCCAACGGCGTGCCGATGACCTGCCGCACCCGCCACGACGGCGGCGGCACCTCGCGCTTCATCGGCGAGCGCGGCTGGGTGGACATCTCGCGCAACCGGATGACCGCCTCGAACCCGGACCTGCTCCGCGAGATGCAGGCCGCCGGGAAGAAGATCCAGCTGGAGCTGAGCAACGACCACCACGAGAACTTCCTCGCCTGCGTGCGCTCGCGGAAGAAGCCGATCGCGGACGTCGAGATCGGTCACCGCACGACCACCGTGTGCAACCTGGGCCAGATCGCGATGGTGCTCGGCCGGCCCCTCAAGTGGGACCCGGTGAAGGAGGAGTTCGTCGGCGACGCGATGGCCAACCGCCTCCGCGGCCGCGCGATGCGCTCCCCCTGGTCGCTTGTCTGAGCGCCGCGCGCCCCGCGTCCCCGCTCAGCCGGGGACCGGGGCCCAGCCACCCACGGCGACCACTTCCTCGACCTCGGCCTTCTCGTCCGGCAGCTCGTTGAGCGGCGCGAAACGCTCCGAGCTGAAGCCCAGCTCCTGCTCGCCCTGGTGGAAAGGGTCCTTCGGGTTCACCAGCTCCTCGAGCAGCAGGCCGACCGTGGCGCTGTCGCCACCCTTGACGATCTTCTCCCGCCCGAGGAACACCTCGCGCACGGTGTAGATCGTGTCCTTGACGGGGAGCTGCTTGTAGAGCGCCCGCACCGTCGGGGAAAACACGTCGTTCACGCAGATGACCTTCTGACCTTTGACCATTTGCGGGCAGGCTAGGCCCGGCACCCGGCCCGGCAACGGCAGAATCGCGGCGGCGCCCCGCCTCAACTCCGCGCTGGCGACGGCGGGCGCGGCGCGGTAGGCAGCTCGTATGCCGTCGTCCCGCGCCCGCGCCCTCGCCCTGCTGCTCGCGCTCTGCCCGCTGGCCGCCGCCGCCAACCCGGCCGCCCGCTTCCAGCAACTGGAGCAGCTCCTCCCGACGCCCAACGCCCAGCGCAACGCCGCCGGCGCCCCCGGGCCCGCCTACTGGCAGAACCGCGCCGACCACGTGATCGAGGCCACCCTCGACGAGGCCACGCACCGCCTCTCCGGCCAGGCCCGCATCACCTACCACAACGCCTCCCCCGACGCGCTCGACTACCTCTGGCTCCAGCTCGACCCGAACTTCTTCGCCCGCGGCGCCGCCGCCCGGGAGCTGCCCCGCACGCCCCCGGAAAGCGGCCGGATGTCCTACCGCACGCTGCAGGAACTCCTCGTCGCCGAGACCTACCACAGCGACCTCCGCCTGCGCGACCTCCGCGACGGGGAGGGCCGCGCCCTCGCGCACGTCATCCACGGGACGATGCTGCGCGTCGACCTCCCCGCCCCGCTGGCCCCGGGCGGCCGCTTCACCCTCGCCCTCGGCTGGGACTACCAGCTGAACCCCGCCACCGGTGCCGCCTCCCGCACCTGCTACGAGGTGTTCCCCGACGGGAACGCCCTCTACGCGATCGCCCAGTGGTTCCCCCGCCTCGTCGCCTACACCGACTACGCCGGCTGGCAGCACCAGCAGTACCTCGGCAGCGGCGAGTTCACCCTCGAGTTCGGCGACTACGACGTGCGCCTCACCGTGCCCGCCGACCACGTCGTCACCGCCACCGGCGAGCTCCGGAACCCCGGCGAGGTCCTCTCGCCCGCGCAACGCGAGCGGCTGCGCGCGGCCGAGACCGCCCCGCGGCCCGTGTTCATCGTCACGCCGGAGGAGGCGGAGGCGGCGGCCAGGGGCCGGGCGACCGGCACCCGCACCTGGCACTTCACCGCGCGCAACGTGCGCGACTTCGCCTTCGCCAGCTCCCGCCGCTTCGTCTGGGACGCCCAGGGCGCCCCCGGCCACCGCCACGAGGGCCGCCCCGTGCTCGCGATGTCCCTCTACCCGCGCGAGGCGATGCCCCTCTGGGACCGCTACTCGACCGCCGCGATCGTCCACACCCTCGACGTCTACGGGCGCCTCGCCTTCCCCTACCCCTACCCGGTCGCCATCTCGGTGAACGCCCCCGTCGGCGGCGGGATGGAGTACCCGATGATCTGCTTCAACCGCCCCCGCCCGGAGGCCGACGGCACCTACCCCAAGCGCACCAAGTACGCCCTGATCGGCGTCGTGATCCACGAGGTGGGCCACAACTGGTTCCCGATGATCGTCAACTCCGACGAGCGCCAGTGGACGTGGCTGGACGAGGGCCTCAACTCCTTCCTCCAGCTGGTGGCGCAGGAGGAATGGGAGCAGGACTACCCGCAGCGGCGCGACGCGCGGCTGCTGCGCGACTACCTGCGCCGCCCGGGCCGCGTGCCGGTGATGACGCAGTCCGACTCGATCGTGGACCTCAGCAACAACGCCTACCACCAGCCCGCGGTGGCGCTGAACCTCCTCCGCGACGTCGTCCTCGGCCGCGAGCGCTTCGACCACGCGTTCCGCACCTTCAGCCGGCGCTGGCAGTTCAAGCGCCCCACCCCGGCCGACTTCTTCCGCACGATGGAGGACGCGAGCGGCACGGACCTCGACTGGTTCTGGCGCGGTTGGTTCTACAGCACCGACCACGTGGACCTCGCGCTCGAGCAGGTGCGCTGGCTGCAGCTCGACAGCCGCGACCCGGCGGTGGAGAAGCCCCGCGCGGAAGCCGAGCGCCGCGCCCGGCCGACGACCACCACGCGCGAGCTCAACGCCAGCCTGCCGAAGCGCGTCGACCGGCACCCGGAGCTGCGGGACTTCTACGATGGCCACGATGACGCCGCCGTCCTGCCCAGCGAGCGGGCGAAGCACGAGGCGCTGGTGAAGGAGCTGGCGGCGGAGAAGTTCGACCCGGCCCTGCTGCGCACCCCGCGCAACTTCTACCTGCTCGAGTTCGCCAACCGCGGCGGGATCGTGATGCCGCTCCCGCTGCGCCTCGAGTACACCGACGGCACGGTCGAGGAACGCCTGCTCGGCGCGGAGATCTGGCGCCACGACACCACCCGCTGCAGCAAGCTGATCCTCACGACGAAGGAGCTGCGCGCCGTGACCCTCGACCCGCGGGACGAGCTGGCCGACGCCGATCTGGAGAACAACTTCTGGCCGCGGCGCCTGGTGCGGACGCCGTTCCAGCTCTTCAAGGAGGAGGCGGAGCGGAACCCGATGCGCGAGCTCCGGGACCGGCCCGCCGCGCCGTGAACCGCTGGCTGCGCGCGGCCCTGCTCGCGGGGGTCCTGGCGGCGCCCTCCCCGCTCGCCGCCCACGCGATCCACACCTCCGTCGCGGAGGCCGACTACAACGCGGCCACCCGCCG
>SYDD01000242.1 GCA_005786775.1 Opitutaceae bacterium | reverse complement strand
CTCGCGCCGGCACCGTTCTCGCCGATCAGCGCGTGCACCTCGCCGGGCGCGACGGCGAGGGAGACCCCGCGCAGCGCCTCGGTGGCCCCGAAGCGCTTGCGGATCCCGCGGAGCTCGAGCGCGGGCGCGACACTCATCACTTCAGGTACTGGTCGAGCGGCGGCCGGACGAACTCCGCCAACTCCGGCGCGTCAAGATTGGCGCGCGTCACGAAGCCTACGCCGGTGTCCACCCGGGCGGGCACGGGGCGCCCGCGGAGGACGTCGACCATATGCTTCACGCCGAGGTAGCCCATCCGCATCGGGTTCTGGGCGACGAGGCCGTCGACGTGCCCGGAGCGGAGCCCCGCGATCAGCGTCTCGCCGGCATCGAAGGCCACGAGCCGCACCTTGCCGGCGAGGCCGGCGTCGCGCAGGGCGAGGAGCATCCCGACACCGGTCGACTCGTTGCAGCAGAAGATGCCGTTCACCTGCCGGCCGAAGCGGTTCAGAAGGTTTTCGCTGGCCCGCTTGGCGGTGTCGCGCGTCACGCCGCCATGCTGGTCGGTCGAGAGCAGCTTGATGCCGGGGAAGTCCTTTCGCATCACCTCAAGAAAACCCTCCTCGCGCGCCTCCGTGCTGGCGGAGCCGACCTGCAGGCGAAGCATGATCACATTGCCTTTGCCCCCGAGCATCCGGCCGAGCTCACGGGCGGCCATCCGCCCGCCCTCCCGATTGTCGGTCGCGACAAAGCTGGCCGGGGCCTTCGAATCGAGATCCGAGTCGATCAGCACCACGGGAATCTTGGCGCGGACGGCAGTCTCCACCGGCGCCACCAGCCCGCGGCGGTCGAGCGGGGCGAGGACGAGCCCACTCAGGCGCTGGCCGACAAAGTTTTCCACCACCTGGATTTGCTGCTCGCGGTCGTCCTCGCGCAGCGGCCCCTTCCAGATCACCTGCAGGTTGACGCCCTCGGCCTTAAGCTCGCGCTCAGCCTTGCGCGCACCGGCGTGGATCGCGTTCCAGAACTCGTGCGTCGTGCCTTTGGGAATTACGGCGATCTTGTAGGCTTCGGCGGCGGCCAACGGGGCGGACGCCAGCGCGGCCAAGGCAGTGAGCAGGGACAGTTTCATGCGGGGGTGAAGGGCGGAGACGGGGTGACCGGGGCGACCGCAGGGCGGGGCCGGGAGGTTCAGCAGGGTGGGCTGCAGGCTGGGCCGGCGTCAAGGCGCGCCCCCGTGAAATCGCGGCGCGGATGAGAAAAAGCTTGGCCCCCCGCAAGGCGCCCGGTCATTCACTCAAACGATGCTTTCCCTGAAGAAACTATTGGGCAAAGAGGAAAAGTTCTTCGACCTGCTGGAAGCAGGCGCAGAGGAGGCCAAGGTGAGCGTGACGCTATTCGGCGCCGCGCTGCGTAAGTTATCCGCGGGCAGTAGCCCCGCCGACCTGCCACTCGACGAATTCATCCAGGCCCGACGCAAGGAGAAGCGAATCCGAGACCAGATGACAGAGGAGCTGAGCCGGACGTTCGTCACGCCGCTGGAGCGGGAGGACATCGAGGAGCTATCGTTCGCTCTGTACCGGGTGCCGAAGCAGGTCGAAAAGATCGCGGAGCGGCTTTCGATCTACCCCGGGCGGGTGCCGTACGCGGCCTTTGAGCGCCAGGCCCAGCTCATGACGCAAGCGGCGGAGGCGCTGGTCTTCATGGTGAAGCAGCTGCGCGGCGGCACCAACGTGGAGCGCATCCGGGATGCCAACTACCGGCTGCAGCACGCGGAGGGCGAGGCCGACAAAGTGATGCTGCAGCTTCTGCGCGAGCTCTACCAGGGGCCGTACGACGCCAAGGAGCTCGTGATCCTGCAGAACCTCTTCGAGATGGTGGAGCAGGCAATCGACCGCTGCCGTAACGCCGGCAACATTGTCGTGCAGATCGTGCTGAAGCACTCCTGAGCCCGTCCGGACGGCCCCCGCCCGCGCCATGACGCTCTTTCTGCTGGTCCTACTCGCCGCACTGACGTTCGAGTACATCAACGGGTTCCACGACACCGCCAACGCGATTGCGACGGTCGTCTCGACGAAGGTGTTGACCCCTCGGGCCGCCGTGATGTGGGCCGCGTTCTGGAACCTGATCGGGGCCCTCGTGGGCACCGCTGTAGCCAAGACGATCAGCGGCGGGCTGGTCGACGCCTCCGCGGTGACGATGACGACCGTGCTGGCCGCCCTGCTTGCGGCGATTATCTGGAACCTGTTCACTTGGTGGCTGGGGCTGCCGTCGAGCTCCAGTCACGCGCTGATCGGCGGCCTTTGCGGCGCCGCGGTCGCCACGGCGGCAGGCAAGTGGGACGTGCTCATCTGGCACGCGCAGGACGCCAAAGGTAAGTCGATGGGCCTGTGGCCCAAGGTCGTGTTGCCGATGTTTACCTCGCCCCTCATCGGCCTAGTCGCCGGCGCTCTGCTGATGGCGCTGCTGCTAATTGTGCTACGGAGCATGACGCCTCGCCTGGTGGGCATGATCTTTGGCAAGGCGCAGCTGGTCAGCGCGGGCTTCATGGGTTTCAGCCACGGATCCAACGACGCGCAGAAGGCGATGGGGATCATCACGCTGGCCCTTTTCACCGGCACCTCCACGGGCGTGTTTAATGACCTCCCCGAGTGGGCAGGCTTCCTGCGAGTAAACGAGTTCAAGGACATCCCGATGTGGGTCGTCATTCTCTGCGCGATTACGATGGCCGCCGGCACCGCGGCGGGCGGCTGGCGCATCATCCGCACGATGGGACACAAGATGGTGAAGATGCAGCCCGTCCACGGCTTCGCCGCCGAGACGACCGCCGCTGCGATTCTCTATGGCACCGCCACCCTCGGGGTGCCCGTCTCCACGACGCACGTCATCTCGACCTCGATCATGGGCGTCGGCGCCACCAAGCGCCTGAGCGCCGTGAAGTGGGGCGTGGTGCAACGCATCCTCTGGGCCTGGGTGCTGACGATCCCCGTGACCGCCCTCCTGGGTTACCTGCTAGAGCGGCTCTTCCTACAGCTCTGACGGCGGGACGGCCGGAGAATTGCGGTTGTCTCCGCGGGCCTTCCGGCGAGCCTCGGCCGCGGTGAACCAGAACCCGGGACCAACGCCGCGCCGACGGGCCGTGCACCGCACTTGGCCGCTGGCCCTGCTGCTCGCGGCCGCACCGCTCCCCGCACAGGACGGGCCCCCGGTTGATTTGAGCCTGGCGGAGCGGGGTCGGGTCCAGCGGGCGCCCCTCTTCTTTCCCCCCACCCCGCCGCCGCTTGGCCGCGCGCTCCCGCCCACCCCACCCGCCGAAGGACGCCTGGCGGCCCCGGCCGATTTGGCCGCCCACGTCAACGAGCCCTTCTACCCCCAGCTGGCCACGCGACTGGCGACGCGGAACCTGCCCGCGCGTCTGCGCGACCGCGTTGAGGCGTACCGGACGCGCAAGGCCGCGCTGACCGGGGAACTGCGCACGGAACTCGGGCGGACGCAGACCCTTCCCGCCGCGGAACGCGCGATCGCGCTCGGCGGGCTGGCGATCCGCCAGCGTGAGCCCCTGCGCGCCCTCGAGGCGGAGGCCGAGGAATTGCGCCGCGACCTGCAGGTGGGCGACCAGACTTGGGGTGCGCTGCGCCAGTGGCGCCTCGGCAACGATGAGCGCCGCGGATTCTCCCCGCTCGAGATCGCCCAGGTGATGCGCTCCTATGCGTTTTACCAGAATGGACTGCTGCCCGCTCAGCGCCGCCTGCTCCGCGAGATCGCTCTAGAGCTGCAGGCGGCCGGCGAAACGGCCGAAGCGGCGGCCGTCAACCAGCCGCACCTGTTCTTCCCGCCGGAACCTGCGCGCGTTCTCCCTCCCAACGACCTCCCGCCCGAGGTCGCCGCGCGCCTCGCCACCTACCAGGCCAGAAAGGCCGCCCTGAAGAAGGAACTCTTCGACGCAGTCTACGCGCACGACGGCCAGGCATTCCCGTGGCTCCGGGGCAACACGATGTCCGCGCTCGCGCGTCGCCAGGAGGCCCCCCTTGCGGAACTCGAGGGGCTCGCCGAGGAGATCCGCCAGGGGCTAGCCGGAAATCCCGAACCGGCGCCCCTCGCCGAGCGCACGCCGTTGCCGCCCGTCCTGCAGGAGCGCGTGGCCGCCCTGCTCCGCGACGTGGCCGCCGCCCAGCAGTCCGCGGTGAAGCGCATCGAGGCCCTGCTCGCGGGCGCCCGCGACCTGCCAGTGCAGACCAATTATCGTTTCGATGCCGAGGGTATCCGTTTCGTCGTGGTGCCGCTTCGGACGGAGCGCGGGGCCAAGCCCTCGGCCGCGGACACCCCCGCCCGCATCACCGCCCTGCGGGAGGGGATCGCCGCCGTTTCGGAGGACTACGGGCGCCGCCTCGCCGGCTTCATCAACGAGCGCGATGCGATCCGCACCGAGGCCGGCGCGCTGCTCCAACTCGGCCGTGCCGACCGCCTCGACCAGGCCCTCCAGACCGCGATGCGCGTAGCGAATGCACGGGAAACCCTGGAAGTGTACCGCGACTACCGAACCGCCCTCTTTGCCCCAGGCCTTTCTCCCGAGCAGCGCCGGCTGCTGTTCGACGACGTGATTCTCCGCCTTGAACTCCCGTTGCCCCGCGGCGAACTCCAGCCCGTCAACCGCCAGTCCACCTGGTAGCCCGGTGGCCGCCCCACAGGCGGCCGCGTCCGCCGCGTGCCGCGAGCGCCACCGCCGCCACCACGCGCACAGGAGACCGGGCTCGAAGCGGTAACCGAACGCGACCAAATCGTCCGCGTAATACCGCGCCACCAACTCCCGCGTCGGCTCGTCGTAGTACCAGGCATAGTGGAGGTGAAACCGGCGGTTGCAGCGCGGGATTTATCCACCCGGCAGACCCAGGTGCCGGAGGATGTGCCGCATATCGGCATCGATGGTTTCCAAGCGTGCGACGTGGTCGATCCCCAGCCGGCGATCCACCGTCAGCCAGTCGATCTGCGGGCTGAAACGGTGGATGCCCGCGGAGACCTCTGCCCCCAGTCCCGCGGGCGGCAGCCCTCCCCCGGCGCGAGCACCCGCCGCGCCCACTCCGCGAAGCCCCGCCGCCGACCCGCCGCGTCGTGCACCAGGAGGCGCGCGGATCCCGGCCGGCTCTTGCGCACCTGATAGTTGTAATCCGAGAGCAGTCGCTCCCAAGGGTTGCGGACGACCGCGAACTTGAATTACGCCCGGAAGCACTTCTCCCCTAGCTCCTCCCGGTAACGCGCCAAGTCCTTGTGGTCCTGCCAGCCAATTCCAAAGACGCGGTTGATGCTGTTGCCCCCGGTCTTGGGGATGTGGACGGGGAGACAAAGATAACGATGGGAAATCATCGGCGATGCGGGATCGCCGGACCGGACGCACCTCCCTGACCAAACGTGTCCGGTGTTGATCACTCAGGCCTGCTGCCATCCGGCCACGAAAGTGCCGGCGCACGTTTGCTCGGGCCGCGATTCAGAGTCCGAGCGTCCGCAGCACCCCTTGCGCCGCCCGCTCCCACCAGCGGCGGGCCGCG
>SYDD01000241.1 GCA_005786775.1 Opitutaceae bacterium | reverse complement strand
GGCCGAACAGCTCGCTCTCCAGTAGGTTCTCCGACAGGGCCGCGCAATGCACCGCGACGAAGGCGCCGCGGGCGCGGGGGCTGGCTTGGTGTATGGCCTGTGCGATAAGCTCCTTACCCGTACCGGACTCGCCCTCGATCAGGATCGTGGCCCGAGAGGGCGCCACCAGCCGCACCCGCTCGATCACCTCCCGCAGCGCGCCCGAGCCGCCGATGATCCCTTCGAAGTTGAACTTTTCGTCGAGCCGCTCGTGCAACTGGCGGACCTCGACCTCGAGGGTGCGCGTTTTCAACGCTCGCTGGATCAGAACCTCCAGTCGCTCGATGTTCACCGGCTTGGTCAGGAAATCGACCGCCCCGCGCGTCATCGCCTCGACGGCTGTCTCGATATTGCCGTAGGCGGTCATCATCAGCACCGCCGGGCGCTGCGGCAGCGCGAGCGCCTTGTCGATGACCTTGAGGCCGGACTTGCCCGGCATCCGCAGGTCCGTGAGGACGACGTCGTAGGGTTGGCTCTCAAGCAGGTTGAAGGCCTCGTCCGCGTTGGCGGCGACAGTCACATCGTAATTTTCCGCCAGCGCCTGCTGGAGGCCCTCGCGGGTGTGTTTCTCGTCGTCGACGATCAGCACGCTCGGCACCATCTCCTGATCAATCGGCGCCCCCCGCCGGGGGTCAACGGCAATCCAGATTGGTACGCCGCCTTTGACTAGCGCCGCGTTGGGCCGCACGGTGCCGGAGTCCGGAGCCCCGATGTCTTCCGTCCATCCCCTACCCGTCGCTTCGCTCGGCACCTTGGCGGCCCCCGTGCAGGCGTGGCTGGCCGGAGCGCTGCTCACGATCGCGTTGGTGGCCTCGGGCCACGCGATCCTCTATAAGCGAGATCCGCGCTCCTCCGCGATCTGGGTGATCCTCATCTGGGTGCTCCCTGTAGCGGGCCCCCTGCTGTATCTGCTACTGGGAATAAACCGCGTCGAAAGACGCGCCGGCCGGCTGCGTGGACGTCACCGGCGGCATTCCGGCACCCCGCTGGAGCCGTCCGTCGCCGCGCAGTTGCCGGCCGAGGCACGCTGGGCGGGTCTCCAGAATCTGCTCGACCGCATCGCGAGCCGGCCCCTCGTCGGCGGCAACACGCTGGACGTACTAGACGGGGGCGCAACGGCTTTCCCCGCGATGCTGGCGGCGATCGAGGGGGCTGAAAGATCGGTCGGGCTGGCTTCCTACATCTTTGACGGAGACGGCATCGGCCGGGACTTCGTCGCCGCGCTGGCCCGGGCCCGGGCACGCGGCGTCGCAGTTCGGGTCCTAATCGATGACTTTGATGTTCGCTTTACCCGCGGCGGGGCAGCCCCCGCGCTGCGCGCGGCGGGAGTTACCGTGGGCGTCGTCAATCCCCCGCTCATTCCGGCGCGCTGGAGCGCGATCCACCTGCGGAACCACCGCAAGATCCTGGTCGTCGACGGCTCCACCGCATTCACTGGTGGCCTCAACATCGACGCACGCTACTGGCGGCCGGAGGAGCCGGCGGCGGCGGACGCTGATCTGCACGCTCGGCTCCGCGGGCCGGCGGTGGCGCAGTTGTGCGAGGTCTTCGCGGAGGATTGGCATTTCACGACGGGCGAAAGTCTGCGGGGGGAGGCTTGGTTTCCGGCCCTGCGCCCCCTCGGCACGACGCCTCTGCGGGGCATCGCGGCCGGCCCGGACGAAAGGGGCGACCGGCTGCGCTGGGTGCTGCAAGGCGCACTTCACGCCGCGCAGCGCCGCATCCAGATCGTCTCCCCCTACTTTCTGCCGGACGCCCCTCTGCTTGCGGCCCTCAATGCCGCGGCCCTCCGTGGGGTCGAGGTCGACGTGATTCTGCCGGCCCGCGGCGATCTGCCCCATATCAACTGGGCCATGCGCGCCAACCTTTGGCAGGTGCTCGAGGGTGGCTGCCGGGTTTGGTTCCAACCCGAGCCCTTTGACCATACTAAGTTACTGGTCGTGGACGACGCGTGGTTCCTGCTGGGATCCGCTAATTGGGACGCGAGAAGCCTCCGGCTGAATTTCGAGTTCGTGCTGGAGGGATTCGATGCCCGGATCGCCACGGCGCTTGCCACGGCGGCGGAAACCCGCCGGCAACGCGCTCGGCCGGTTACCGTCGCGAAGCTCGCGAGCCGTTCCCTACCGGCGAAGCTGCGCGACGGCGTGGCCCGGCTGTTCCTGCCCTACCTGTAGCCGCCGTAAGCAGGCTTGGGGCGAAGGTCACTTTCTGCTTCGGTGGCCCTTATTACCATGAGTTTCACCCGTATCCTCGCCCTGCTTTGCGGCGTCGCCTCCGTGCTGCACGGGGCTCCACGCCCGCCCTCCCCGGACACCTTCGACGGCTGGGTCAACCAGCTGACGGCCGACTGGATCCGGGATCCGGCCTTCGGCGCGGACCCGGCCGCGGGCAGCGGCGACGACGATGAGGCGGGGGCCCTCTGGTCGGAAGGCCTGCAGGCGCGACGCGATCGCCGGTTGCGGCTGGCGCGGGAGGGGCTGGTGGGGCTGGCGCGGTGGCCGTACGCCGGGCTGTCGTCCGCGCAGCAGGTTTCCGCCGCGATGCTGCGCTGGCAGCTCGAACGCGTCGTCGAGTCGGCCGCCTTCGATGACCACCAGAACCTCTTCCTGTTTGAACAGCGTCGCGGGTTGCACGTGGCGCTGGTGGAGTCCCTGACGGAGCGCGCCAGCTGGCGCCGGCCATCGGATGTGACGCGCTACCTGGCGCGGCTGGCCCGGGTTGCGCCGCGCCTGGACGAGGGGCTGAGTCTGGCGCGCGGCTCCGCGCAACGCGGCTTCACGCCGCCGCGGTTCATCCTGGAGCGGGTGCAGACGCAGCTGCGGATGTTCCTCGATCACGCGCCTGCCGCGAATCCCCTCGTGGCGACCCTCGGTGAACGGATGAAAGCCATCGAGGGGCTGGGGCCCGAGGCGCAGGCGGGGGCGCTGGCACAAGCGCAGACCCTAGTCACGGGGGAGATCCGCCCGGCCTACCAGCGGGTGCTCGCCTGGGTGGACGAGGTGCTCCCGAGTGCGGTGCAGGAGGCGGGATGGAGCCGATTGCCGCGCGGAGCGGAAGCCTATGCCGCGGCTCTGCGGGGCTTCACCACAACGAGTCTGGGTGCGGCGGAGATCCACGCCATCGGCCGGCGGGAGGTGGCGCGGCTCGAGGCGCAGGCAGAGGAGATTCTGCGGCAGCTCGGCCACACCGGCGGCACCTTCAACGAGCGGATGGCGAAGGCGACACAGGGCGCGCTCGTCGAGGCGGCGGATCCGCGCGCGGCGCTGATCGCGCGCTACACGGAGTACATCCGCGACGCGGAGCAGCGGAGCGACGCGTTGTTCAACCGTCGTCCGCGCGCGCCGGTGGAGGTGCGACGGGTGCCGCCGCTCACCGAGCGGGTGGCCTCGGCCTACTACACCGTGCCGCCGACGGACGGCAGCCGCCCGGGAATCTTCTGGGTGCCGCTGCCCGGTAACGTCTTTTTCTACGGGGCACGGATGCGGAGCCTCGCCTACCACGAGGCCGTCCCCGGGCACCACTTCCAGCTGGCGCTCCAGCAGGAGCAGCGGGACCTGCCGCGCTTCCGCGCGCGGCGCACATTCGGTGGCATCAGCGCCCACAGCGAGGGCTGGGGCCTCTACGCGGAACGCCTCGCCGTGGAGCAAGGCTGGTATGAGGGCGATCCCACGGGAAAGCTCGGCGCGATCGGCTCGGAACTGTTCCGCGCGCGCCGCCTCGTGGTCGACACCGGACTCCACACCCAGGGATGGACCCGCGAGCAGGCGATCGCCTACGGCATCAGTGCCCCGGAAGTCGAACGCTACATCACCAATCCGGGCCAGGCCTGCTCCTATATGATCGGGATGCTGCGCATTCTCGAGATCCGTGAGCGGGCGCGCGCGGCCCTCGGGGCCGCGTTCTCGCTGAAGGATTTCCACGACGTGGTCCTCACCACCGGCTCCGTCCCGCTCGCGGTGCTGGAACAGGTGGTGGCGGACTGGACCGCGGCGCGACGCGCGGCCGCCCCCTGAGGCGGCGACCGGTCAGAACCGGCCGTTGATGCCGAAGGTCAACGTCGTTCCCGGGTAGTTGTAATACTCCATATTCTCGGGCACCCCGCGGTAGCGGCGCTGGGGGACGTTGGTGAGATTATCGATGTCGACGGTGAAGTTCAGCGTGGGGCGCAGTTGGTAGGCGAAGCCCAGGTTGATCAAGGTGCGCTCCATCCGGTAGAGGTTGCGGGCGGCGGAGGCGGCGCTGTAGGCCTGCAGGTACTCGCCCCCGTAATTGACGAGCAGCCGCGTGCTGAAGCCGCGGTAGCGCCAGCTCAGGCTCGCGTTGGCGGTGCGCGGCACGAAGCCGGCCACCTGGCCCGTCCCGCGGCGGCCCGTGCCGCCGTAGTTCCCGTGCGTGTCCAGCAGCGTGTAGTTGATCATCCCGCTGAGCCCCTTGAGCGCCCCGGGCAGGAAGGTGAACTGCTGCTGAAAGCTGAACTCCCAGCCCTGCACGATGGCCGTGCCCGCGTTCGCCGAGCTCAGGACGGTCCACCCAGCGTACTCCCCGTTGTAGCCGTTGTCCGTACCGGTGCCGACCGTGCCCGAATCGATGCCGCTCACAATGTAGTCGCGGATCTCCTTGTGAAACCAACCGACCGTAAGGTTGCCCACCGGCTCGAAGTAGTACTCGAGCGTGGCGTCCCAGTTGCGCGCCGTCTGGGGCAGCAACGAGGGATTGTTGATCGTGATCGTCCGCTGGTTCTCGTTGGGCGTCTCGGCAGGCGACAGGTTGCCGAAGGCGGGACGTCCGAAGCTGGAGGACCAGCTCAGGCGCGTCTTCAGATTGGCGGTCCAGTCGTGCCACGCGTGCACGCTCGGGAAGGCCTTGGTGTAGTCCCCGGTGATCTTCCGGCGGTTGTTGGCGTAGTCGCGCTGCGCCGCACCGACGGGATCGGCGGTCTGCTGCGCGGCGGTGCTGAGCACGCGAGCGCGGACCCAGCCGTCGGACTCGTTTTCCGTCTTCTCCCAGCGCACGCCGCCGAGGAAACCGGTGCGGCCGGCCCACCCCTCGCGCCCGAGCTTGCCCTGCGTCATCACGTAGGGCGCCGTGACGGTCTCCACCACGTCGCGGTAGCTCGTGTAGCCGGTGGTGGCGCGGAAGTAGAGATCCTCGCGCCAGAGCGACGGATCGGCGACCTCGCGGGACCGCATAAACCACGAGGCCTCCCATTGCGGGATCGCCCGGCCGGTCATCCGCCGGTCCATCGTCAGCAGGTTGGGATCGTGCGGCAGCGGGCCGGTGCCGGTGTAGCTCCAGCGCCGGGAGGCGCTGCGCACGCCGACGTGCTGTTCGCGCCAATGCACGCCCGCCTTGGCGAAGACGGGCGCGGCAAGCGGCAGGGTGTACCGGGCGTCGACGCGGGCCTCGGCGACCTCGTGGATCTGCCGGTCGTT
>SYDD01000240.1 GCA_005786775.1 Opitutaceae bacterium | reverse complement strand
GTTGATGAGCAGGAACTCCATCACGCCCTCGCGGCAGGCCTTGATCTGCGGCGTCTGGGTGCGGACATGCATTCCGGGCGTCACCGTGGTCGCGCAGCCGATTTGGGGGCGCGGGATCCAGTTGATGCGCTGGCGGCCGGTGACGGGGTCCATTACGGGCGTCTTGGTGGCCGGGTCGACCGCGGGCTGGCCGAGCTCGACGAGGCACATCCGGCAGTTGCCCACTACCGAGAGCTTCGGGTGGTAGCAGTAGAAGGGCACGTCGACGCCGACCCGCCGCGCGGCCTCGATCACGTTCGTGCCCTTGGGCACGGCGAGCTCCTGGCCGTCGATATTGACGGGGACGAGGTCGGTCGGGGGGGCGGCGCTCATGCGGGAAGGGCGGGCTTCAGGCGAGGGGCACGGACTCCGGCCGCGGCGCGGCCTTCGCCGCGGGATAGGCGCGGAACTCGTCGCCGAACTTGGCGAGGAAGCTCTGGGTCGGCCACGAGCAGGCCTCGCCGAACGCGCAGATGGTGCGCCCAGCGATCTGATCCGCCACGCCCTGCAGCAGGGCGCCGTCCTCCGTGCGGGCCTGGCCGTGAACCATTCGCGTGGTGATCTTCTTCATCCACAGGGAGCCCTCGCGGCAGGGCGTGCACTGGCCGCAGCTCTCGTGGGCGTAGAACGCGTTGATGTTGGCGAGCGCCTCGACCATGTTGACCGAGTCGTCCATCACGATCACCCCGCCCGAGCCGCCCATCGTGCCACAGGCCGCGAGGGTGTCGAAGTCCATCGGGATGTCTTCGACCGCGAGCGTGCGGGTGGAGCCGTCCTTGTTCTTGAGGGTGAAGGTCTCGCCCCAGCGGAGCACCTTGGCGGACGAGCCGCCGGGGATGATCGCCTTGAAGGTGCGGCCCGGCAGGGGCCCGCCGCAGACCTCGTGCAGGAGCTGGCCGAGCGTGATGCGGCCCACCTCGTACTCAAAGTAACCCGGCCGGCGCACGTGGCCGCTGACGCACAGGATGCGGGTGCCCGTGTTACCCGGCGTGCCGATCTTCGCGAACTCCTCGCCGCCCACGTCGACGATGTGCTTCACATGGCACAGGGTCTCGACGTTGTTCACGATGGTCGGGCACTGGTAGAGCCCGAGGACCGCGGGGAAGTAGGGCGGCTTGATCCGCGGGTAGGGGCGCTTGCCCTCGAGGGATTCGATCAGGCCCGTCTCCTCGCCGCAGATGTAGGCGCCGGCTCCACGGTGGACATAGATCTCGCAGCTGTAGCCGCTGCCGAGAACGTTCGGGCCGACGAGGTTCGCGGCGCACGCCTCGGCGATCGCCTTCTCCAGGATCCGCGCCCCGTGCGGGAACTCGCCGCGGATGTAGATGTAGGCCTGGCGGACGTTGTTCGCCCAGCTCGACACCATAATACCCTCCAGCAGCTGGTGCGGGTCCTGGTGGATGATGTAGCGGTCCTTGAACGTGCCGGGCTCCGACTCGTCCGCGTTCACCACCAAATAGATCGGTTTGCCGCTCTTGCGGTCGACCAGCGACCACTTGAGTCCGCAACCGAAGCCGGCGCCGCCGCGGCCGCGGAGGCCCGACTTCTTGACCTCATCGATGATGGTCGCGGGCGCCATCCCGAGGGCCTTGCGCAGCGTGGCGTAGCCGCCGTGGCGAAGGTAGCACGCGAGGTCGGGCGTGTAGCCCGGCTCGTCGATGTGCTTGAAGATGATCCGGCGTTCAGCGGGGGCGGGCATGGCGGGGCGGTTCAGCGGCGGGCCGCGGCCGCGGCGCGGATGCGGGCGGAGAGCTCCCGGGCGCGGGCGCAGTCCACGTTCTCGTGCAGGTCATCGTCGATCATCACCACCGGCGCGGTGCCGCAGCTCGCGAGGCATTCGACGAACTCGATCGTGACCTCGCCGTCGGCACTCACCTCGCCGCGGTGGACCTTGAACTCCTCCTCGAAGGCCGCGCAGGTCTGGTACCCGCCGCGCAGCGCGCAGGAAAGAGTGCGGCACACCTTGATGTGCCGGCGGCCGATCGGCTGCTGGCGGAACATCGGGTAAAAGGTGACCACCTCGAGCACGTTGATCGGCTGCAGGCCCAGCCGCGCCGCGACCCACTCGGTGGCCTCGGCGGAGATGTAGCCCGCGTCCTCCTGGATCAGGTGCAACAGCGGCAGCACGGCACTCCGGGCCACGGGATAGTGGGGAATCACTTCCTCGATGCGCTGGAGGGTTTCCGGTTTCAGGTTCATCGCGCGGCGGATTCGGTCATCGGGCCCCGGGGCTCAGCGGTCGCATTCCCCCATCACGAAGTCCATCGAGCCCAGCAGGGCGACGACGTCCGAGATCAGGATGCCCTGGCAGGCCTTGGGCAAAATCGAGAGGTTACAGAAGGACGGGGAGCGGATCTTCAGGCGGTACGGCACGCCGCCGCCCCGGCTGACAATGAAGAAGCCGAGCACGCCCTTGGGGTTCTCCGCCTCGAAGTAGACCTCGCCCGGCGGGATCTGCGGCCCCTCGGTCACGATCATGAAATTCTGGATCAGCTCCTCCATCGAGGTGAGGATTTTGTCCTTGGGCGGGGCGAAGATCCGCCGCGCGTCCGGTGCGTACCACGGGCCGTCCGGGAACCGGGCCAGCACCTGGCGGATGATCCGCACCGACTGGCGCATCTCCTCGCCGCGCACCAGGTAGCGATCATAGCAGTCGCCGGTCGTGCCCACCGGGACATCGAACTCGTACTGCTCGTAGCCCGAGTAGGGCTTGTCCTTGCGCAGGTCGAGGCCCACGCCGCTGCCGCGCAGGTTCGGGCCAGTCAGGCCATAGGAGAGCGCGTCGGCCCGCGAGATGACGCCCACGCCGACGGTACGGTCCATGAAGATCTTGTTCCGCGTGAGCAGCTTCAGGATCTCCTCCAGAATGGGCAGGAACTGGTCGCAGAACGCGCCCACCCGGCCCAGCCAGCCCTCGGGCACGTCACGGGTGACGCCCCCGATGCGGGTGTAACTGGTGGTGAAGCGCGCCCCAGTGAGCTCCTCGAACAGCTTGTACAGCTTCTCCCGCTCCTCGAGCGAGTAGAGCAGGACGGTCCACGCGCCCACGTCGAGGCCGAAGGCCCCGAGGCCCATCAGGTGGGCCGAGATGCGCGCCATCTCCGCGGTCAGGACGCGGATCGCCTGGCAACGCGCCGGGACCTCGAGCTTCGCGAGCCGTTCCACCGCAATCGCATAGGCCATATTATTGGCCAGCGGCGCGAGGTAATCCAACCGGTCCGTGTACGGCACGAACTGGTTGTAGGTCATATTCTCGGCGATCTTCTCGTCGCCCCGGTGCAGGTAACCGAGCACCGGATCCGCGCGCGTGACCGTCTCGCCGTCCAACTCGAGCTGCAGGCGGAGCACGCCGTGGGTCGAGGGATGCGAGGGTCCCATCGCGAGGGACATCTTCTCGGTCTGGAACTCGCCGGGCGCCTCCTGAGCCGCGGCGGCCGCGCGCGCGGCGGAATCGGGGAAATTGTAGTCGGTGGCCATCGGCGTGCGGTTACTCCTTCACCTGGCGCAACGGGGTGTGCCCCGGCTGCGGCGCGCGGTCGCTCCAGCTCTCATCCTTGGCCCGGGGCTCGGCCTCGGTCAGGTTGATCTCGCCCGCGGACGCCACGAACGGCCCGCCGGCCATCGGCGCGGCCACGACCCGCGTGCCGGTCTCGGCCGCCACGTCCTCCGCCGGCAGCTCGGTCTCGATGCCCGCCAAAGGGAAATCCTTCCGCAGCGGGTGGTAGGGATAGCCGTCCCACATCAGAATCCGCCGCAGGTCCGGATGGCCCTCAAACCGCACGCCCATCAGGTCGTAACACTCGCGCTCGTGCCAGTCCGCGCCCGCCCAGAGGCCCGTCACGCTCGGCGCGACCGGCGCCTCTTCCGTTCCGGCGCAAGGCGCCGCCACCCGCAGGTAGGCGCCCGCCCGGGTCGTCGACAGGAGGTGGTAAACGACGGTGAAGCGGGGCGTGGCGCCCGGGGACCAGTCGATCGCGGTCAGGTCCGTCAACAGGTCGAAGCCGTGCTCGTCGCGGAGGCAGCGCAGCAGCGGGACGACGTCCTCGAGGGGCACATTCACGGCCGGATGGTCGGCCGAGGGCCGGGGCGCCAGCCGCGGGAAGCGGGCCTGCAGGGTGGAGACGAGGTCGGCGGACATCGGGACGGGGACCTCAGGCGGAGAGCAGGCGGCGTGCCGCCGGCTCGCGGCGCACCTTGTCCTGCAGTTTCATCAGGGCGTCGAGCAGCGCCTCCGGCCGCGGGGGGCAGCCGCTCACGTAGACGTCGACCGGCACGATGCGGTCCACGCCCTGGAGGGTGGCGTAGGAGCGGTACATCCCGCCGGAGCTGGCGCAGGCGCCCATCGCGATGACCCACTTGGGCGAGGCCATCTGGTCATAGATGCGGCGGACCTGGGGGGCCATCTTGTAGGTGACCGTGCCGGCGACGATCATCACGTCGGACTGGCGGGGCGAGAAGCGCATCACCTCCGCGCCAAAGCGGGCGATGTCGAACCGGGCACCGCCGACCGCCATCAGTTCGATCGCGCAGCAGGCGAGGCCCATCGGCATCGGCCACATCGAGTTGGTGCGGATCCAGTTGATGGCCGCGTCCGCGCGGGAGACGATGACGCCCCCCTCAACCTTGCTGTTGTAGCCGAGTTCGGTGTTGGCGGTGACCATGGTGTGTGAGCCTTCGGCGGGAAAAAATCCCGCGCAGGCTTGGGTTCGGCCCGCGCCCGCGCAAGACGCATTTCGGATCGTCTTCCCCTTTTAACGTCCGAACCGGCGAGGGGAGCACGCGCCAGAAGGACGGCGAATGTCGCGCATCAGATACCGTTGTGGTCCGGGCGGGGGGGCGCGGCGAAAGGCTGCTGCGCGGCGGATTTGCGGGTTGACCCGCGCACGCGGCGGCCGTTGCGTGTCCCCTCGCCCAGCGGCCGGGCCCCGGAAACGGGACCGGCCGAGCGCCCGGAGAGGTGACAGAGTGGTCGAATGTGCATGATTGGAAATCATGTGTACGGGCAACCGTACCGGGGGTTCGAATCCCCCCCTCTCCGCCATCCTTCGCTCTGCGAGCTTCGGATGGCGCGGCCATCCTGCGGAGAGCCCCCGAAGCACCCTGGATGATCGCTCGCGCCGGCGAAGGATGCCCTGCGTAGCTTCAGCGCGGAAGGGCCGTGCCCGGCGTAGCCTTGGCGAAGCAGGGCCGACTACAGAAACCCCGACCAGAAAGCATCCTGCGCTCTGCGAGCTTCGGATGGCGCGGCCTTCCTGCGGAGAGCCCCCGAAGCACCCTGGATGATCGCTCGCGCCGGCGAAGGATGCCCTGCGTAGCCTCGGCGCGGAAGGGCCGCGCCCTGCGTAGCTTTAGCGAAGCAGGGACGACTT
>SYDD01000034.1 GCA_005786775.1 Opitutaceae bacterium | reverse complement strand
GGTTCGCTTGATCAACCTCACGGTGAGGACAATATGTCCAAGAGCGCCCCGCGCTGTCAACGTCCTGGAAGGCCTGGCCCGAGAGTCCGTTTCCTTCCCCTGCTCAGCCGCGGCTGCGGCCGGCGGCGATGAGCTGGGCCAAACGCGCCTGCAGGCGCGCGGCCACCTCGGGGTGCGCCGCGCTCACGTCGCGGGTCTCGCCCGGGTCCGTCTCCAGGTCGAACAACTGGAACTGCGGCACGGGCTCCCGGCCCAGGGTCCGCTCGACCACGCTGTGGTAGGCCGAGCGCGAGTCGTGGCGCACCAGCTTCCATTTGCCCTCGCGGAAGCCGAAGTTGCCCGCCTGCCCGTTGTCTTGCTGGATCAGGTGATCCCGCCCCGTGGCTCCCATCCGCCCGAGCAGCGCACCCGAGAGGTCGAAGCTGTCCGGGAAGGCCTCCGCCGGCACGCTCGCACCGGCCAACGCCGCCAGGCTGGCCGGCAGGTCGATGGTGCAGACGACCGCGTCGCTCACACCGGGTCGGATCCGCCCCTTCCAGCGCGCGATGAACGGCGTCCGCGTGCCGCCCTCGTACACGCTGTACTTGCCGCCCCGCAGCGGACCCGCCGCGCGATGCCCACCCCGCTTCTCCAGCGCCCCGTCCTTGTACCCGTCGTCCATCACCGGACCGTTGTCCGAGCAGAGCACCACCAGCGTGCGCTCCGCCAGGCCGAGCCGGTCGAGGGCCTTCATCAGCTCGCCCACGCTCCAGTCGAACTGCGCAATGCTGTCGCCGCGGAAACCGAGCTTGGTCGTCCCGTGGAACCGCTCGTGCGGCATCCGCGGGACGTGCAGGTCGTGCGAGGCAAAGAAGAGAAAGAATGGCTGATCCCGCACCTGTTCCAGCCAGGCCACGGACTGCTCGACCCACTTGTCGGCGAGGTCCTCGTCGCGGAACCGCGCCGCGTGGCCGCCGGTGTAGAAGCCGATGCGGCTGATCCCATTGTGGATGGTGCCGTTGTGGCCGTGCGACCAGTCCATCTTCAGCGTCGAACGGTGGGAAAGGCCAGTCACGTGATCCGGCGAAGGGGCGCGATCCCCCACCCAGAGCGGGTCCGCCGGGTCGAGGTTGAGCACGCGGCCGTTCCGGACGTAGACCTGCGGGACGCGGTCGTTGGTGGTGGGAAGGAGGAAACTGTGCTCGAAGCCGATCTCGCGCGGCCCGGGCCGGATCTCGCCGTTCCAGTCGGGCCCCTTCTCGCCGCCCAGCCCGAGGTGCCACTTGCCGATCACGGCGGTGCGGTAGCCGGCGGCGCGCAGGACGCCCGCGGTGGTCGGCACCTCCGGCGGGACGACCAGGCGCCCGTTCGGCGGGGCAATGCCGGTGCCCTTGCGGCGGAAGGCGTACGCGCCGGTGAGGAAGGAGTAGCGCGTCGGGGTGCAGGTGGAAGCCGAGCAGTAGCCGTTGGTGAAGCGTAGCCCCTCGGCCGCGAGACGGTCGATGTGGGGCGTCGCCAGCTCGGTCGCCCCGTAGCTGGAGAGGTCGCCGTAGCCGAGGTCGTCGGCCATAATCACGATCACGTTGGGCCGGGACTCGGCCGCTTGGCCCGCGCGGGGCGCCAGCGCGGAGGCCAGCAGGCACAGGGGAAGGAGCGGGAGCCGGGGGAAGCGCGGGAGAAAAAGCATGGCAGGGTACCCCACCCTCCCGCGCCCGCCCGGTCCGGGTCAAGCGCCCGCGACCGCTTGCGCCTCCGGGTCCGCGCCGCATCCTCCGCCCGATGACCCCCGCCCGCCTCCCATTTCTTTTCCTCGCCCTGCTGCTGCCCGTTTCCCTCCCCGCGACCGACTGGCCGCAGTGGCGGGGACCCGCCCGCGACGGGAGCGCGCCCGCTTTCCGGGCCCCCGCCGCCTGGACGCCCGCCAGCCTTCGCCCGGCGTGGTCCGTGCCCGTCGGCGAAGGCCACGCGTCCCCCGTGGTCGTCGGTGACCGCGTCCACGTCTTCTCGCGCGAGGGGGAACAGGAGGTCCTGCGCTGCCTGAAGCTGGCCGACGGCCACGAACTCTGGAAAGAGGCCTACCTCGCGCCGTACGAGATGACGTTCGTGGCCCGCAAGCACGGCAAAGGGCCAAAGGCCACCCCGGTCGTCGCCGGGGGCCGAGTCTTCGCGCTCGGGATCGCCGGCCACCTCTCGGCCTGGGAAGCCGCCACCGGCCGCGTCCTCTGGCGGAAGGATTTTGCCGGTGAGTTCAAGGCGACCGCGCCAGAGTTCGGCGCCGCCGCCTCGCCGCTGGTGGAGGGCGAGGTCGTGATCGCGCACGTGGGCGGGAAGGACCGCGGCGCGCTCACCGCCTTCGACACCGCGACCGGGGCCGTCCGCTGGCGCTGGGACGGCGACGGCCCGGGCTACGCCTCCCCCGTCATCGCGACCCTCGGCGGCGTACGCCAGCTAATCACCCAGACCCAGCGCCGTTGCGTCGCCCTGAACCCGGCGGACGGCCGCCTGCTCTGGGAGCTGCCGTTCACGACCGCCTACGAGCAGAACAGCGTCACCCCGCTGGTCGTGGACGAACTCGTCGTGTTCGGCGGCGTGGGCAAGCCGACCTTCGCGGTCGAGGTGGTGCGCGGCCAGCCGAAGGTGCGCTGGGAGGCCCGCGAAATTTCCCTTTATATGAGCACGCCGGTGCTCGCCGGGCCGCGGCTCTACGGGATGACCGACAAGACGCGGGGCGCGCTCTTCAGTCTGGATGCGCGGAGCGGCGCGGTCCTCTGGCGGGGCGAGGGCCGCCTCGGCGAGAACGCGTCACTGACGGATCTGGGCGGCGTCCTGCTGGTGCTCACCACGGGCGGCGAGCTGAGCGTGCAGGTGCCCGCGGGCGACGAGCTCCGCGCGGTGGCCCGGTACCCGGTCTCAACCAAGCCCGTGTGGGCGAGCCCGGCGGTCGCCTGCCAGCGGATCCTGATCAAAGACTTCGACACCCTGACCGCGCACGCCGTGGAAGGCTGAGTCCCGGGGCGACCTTGGTGGATCCAGCCGTGGCCGAACGGCCGCGCCGCTCACTCCGCGTCGTAGATCTGAACCCGCGTCCAGAACGTCTTGAAGCGCTCCACGAAGGCGAGGTGCAGGGGATCAACTTGGTACGCATCGTGGCCCGCCACGCCCTCGCACACCACCGTCAGCGCTACGGAATACGAATCGTCGATGATCGGCCGCTTGGTCGTCTTCGCCGGGGTGCCCACGTAGATCGCCTTCACGGCCCGGATGCCCCCGAGGGATTCCACGCCGCGACGGAAGTCCGCGCGCTGTTCAGCAGTAAGGTCGGGCCGCAGCCAGAAGTAGACGGTGTGGACGAGCATGATGCTCCGAGCACAGGCGCCGTCCCGAGGAACGGCAATCCCAAGTTTCTCGCCGTCGACTCCGGGATTGCCCCCGGCCCATCACCTCACGCACCGTTCCTCATCCCCTCCCCTATGGCCACTGCCCTCCCGCGCCGCACGTTCCTCAAATCCGCCTCCGCCGTCAGCACGCTCGCGTTCCCCGCCGTGCTCCGCGCCCAGCCCGCCGGGACGCCGTCCCCCGGCAAGCGCCTCAACGTCGCCATCATCGGCGCCGGCGGCCGGGGTGGAGCCGCCGTGCAGGCGATGAAGGACGAGAACATCGTCGCGATCTGCGACGTCGATGAGGGCCGCTGCAACGCCTCGCTCAAGACCTTCGGGGAAAAGTTCCCGGAGGAGTCCGCGCGCCACACCGGCGCCGCCCGCTTCGACGATTACCGGAAGATGTTCGACAAGATGGCCGGGCAGATCGACGCGGTCACGATCTCCACGCCGGACCATATGCACTTCCCCGCGGCGATGACCGCGATGGGCCTCGGCAAGCACGTCTACGTGGAGAAGCCGCTTTCCCACACGGTCTGGGAGTCCCGCCAGCTCGCCGCCCGCGCCAAGGAGAAGAAGGTCGTCACCCAGATGGGCAACCAAGGTCACGCCGACGAGGGCTGCCGCATCCTCAAGGAATGGGTCGAGGCGGGGGTGCTCGGCGAGGTGCGCGAGATTGTCAGCTGGACCAACCGCCCGTTCTTCCCCCCGTGGCGCGAGCCCCTCGGTTCCTTCAAGCGGCCCGATCATTCCAAGGCGATCCCGGTGGTGCCGCCGGGCGTGAACTGGGACGCCTGGCTCGGCGTCGCCGCCGCCCGGGCCTACGATCCCGCATATATGCCGTGGAAGTGGCGCGGTTGGTGGGACTTCGGCACCGGCGCCTTCGGTGACGTCGCCTGCCACATTATGGACGGCGCCTACTGGGCGCTGAACCTGGGCGCCCCCACCGCGGTCGAGGCGATGGCGACCCAGGCGACGGACGTCGCGTCGCCGCTCGCCTCGATCGTGACCAACCACTTCCCCGCGCGCGGCAAGCTGCCGCCGGTGAAGTACACCTGGTCCGACGGTGGGCTCATCCCGCCGCTGCCCCGTGAGCTGGAGTTCGGCCGCGACCTGAACCCGGAGGCCGGCACGCTCCTCTTCGGTAGCAAGGCCACGGTGCTCTGCAGCTTCTATTACGAGACGGTCCGCATCATCCCCGAGGTGAAGATGCAGGAGATCGCCCCCACCCTGCCGGCCAAGACGATCCCGCGGGTCAAGGGCGGGCCGTTCGCCGAGTGGCTCGCCGGGTGCAAGGGCGGTCCGAAGCCGGGCTCGAACTTCGAGTACTCGGGGCCGTTCACCGAGGCCGTGCTCCTCGCCAATGTCGCGATCCGCTCGCGCCGCCGGATCGAGTGGGACGCCGCCGCGATGAAGGTCACGAACGTCCCGGACGCGAATCAGTTCATCACGAAAGAATACCGCCCCGGCTGGTTCTGAGCGAACCACGCCCGGCCCAACTCGCGCCCGCCGTCCCGCGCCCTCAACTCAGAGGCGGGGCGGCGCCGGACGCAGCGGGGGCTGCCAGGCGTGCGCGCCGGTCGCGCGCACCCGGCGCCGGTACACGCGGTCGCCGCAGGTGGCGTAAATCACGTCCGAGGCCTCGCCGCCGAAGCAGAGGTTGGTGATGCGCCCGTTCGGGGTGGGAATGATCGCGTTCACCCGCCCGGCCTGGTCGCAGATCTGGATCCCAAGGCGCGTCGCCACGTACAGCCGGCCCTCCCGGTCCACCTTCAGGCCGTCGGCAAAGCTCATCTCCTCATCGTCCGGCTCGTGCAGGTGAAAGTAGCGCTGGCGGTGCCGCAGGGTGCCGTCCGGCTGGATCTGGTAGCTGTACACCCAGTGGGACCGGTAGTCGGCCACGTACAGGAGGGTCTGGTCCGGCGAGAGCGCGATCCCGTTGGCGAAGCGCAGTCCGGAATCGACCTGCACCCTCGACCCATCCGGGCGCAGCAGCCACACCGCGCTGGGGTCGTTGCTGGAACCCGCGGGCGGCGCCGTCACGTAGACGTTCCCATTGTGGGCCACGACGAGGTC
>SYDD01000239.1 GCA_005786775.1 Opitutaceae bacterium | reverse complement strand
GAGCGCGGCGGCGAGGCGGGCGCGGTGCTCCGGCTTCACGCCGCCCGGGTGCGCCTCGGCGAGGAAGGCGAGCTCGGCGTCCGGATCCGCCGGGGCGGCCACGGGGGCGGGGGCCGGCGCGGCGGCGTGGAACGGGCAGGACGACATTTCCGGGAGCGAACGCGCTTCACGGCGCGGCGCAAGGCGCGGCGCATCCGCCGGTTTGCCAAGCGGGCGGCAGCCGCGTTTCCTCCGTCCGATGGATCCCGTTTCCCACGCCGTGCTCGGCGCCAGCCTCGCGCAGGCCGCCTGCGGGCGCCGTCTGGGGCGCACGGCCGCGCTCGCCGGCCTCGTGGCGGGCGTGTTGCCCGACGCCGACGTGTTCATCGGCAGCGCGGCGGATCCGCTCGTCGCGGTGGCCGCGCATCGCGGTTTCACCCACGCCTTCGCCTTCGTCCCCGTCGGGGCGCTGGTCGCCGTCCTCCCGTGGCTGCTCCGGCCCGCCGCCCGCGCCGGCGGCCGAGGGTGGACCCTGTGGTTCGCCGCGTTCCTCGCTTACCTGAGTCACATCCTGCTCGATGCCGCGACCAGCTACGGTACCCAGCTGTTCTGGCCGTTTTCCGACCAGCGCGCGGGTTGGGATTGGATCGCGGTGGTGGACCCCGCCTTCACCCTGCCGCTCGCGGTGGGCCTCGCGTGGGCGCTTGCGCGCCGCTCCACCGGCCCCGCAGTCGCGGGGCTGGCCATCGCACTCGGCTACCTCGGGCTCGGCGTCGTCCAGCACGGCCGGGCGGAGGCGGCGGTCCGGGAGCTCGCGGCGCGCCGCGGGCACACCGTGGTCCGCCTCGAGGTGATGCCCACCCTCGCCAACCAGCTCGTCTGGCGGACCCTCTATGAGCACAGCGGCCGGATCCACAGTGACCGCGTGCGCGTGGGCTGGACCGGGGCGGTCACGCTGCGCGAGGGCTGGTCCCTGCCGCTGGCGGGTCCGGCGGACCTCACCGCCGCTGAGCGGGCACGCGACACGCGGCGCTCCTTCGCGCGTTTCGCCTGGTTCTCGGAGCAGTGGGTGGCGCGGAGCCCCGGGGACCCGACCGTGCTGGCGGATATGCGCTACTCCCTTTCCGCCGAGGCGTTCGATCCGATTTGGGGCATCCGGTTCACGCCGCCGGGTGCGCCCGCCGAGGTCGAATGGATCAACCGCTCCCGCGAGCGGCGGATCGATTTGGGCGGAATGTGGCGCGAGATCGCGGGACAGTGAGTTCGCCCTTGCGGAGGCCCCGCGCGCCGCGATTCGCTGCGCGCGTGAAAACCCCCGCCCCGTCCGTCCTCCTCCGCTTCCTTCCCTTCTTGCTCGCCGCCGCGGCGCACGGCGCGGTCGGCGTCGGCGCGCCACCCCTCCCGGGTGCCGAGGTCATCCTCGACGGCACCCGCGAGATGCTCGACGCCAAGTGGACCTACTGGCAGGGCCCCCGCTTCGCCTCCTCGCTGCCGATCAAATGGAAGGTCGTGCCCGATCCCGTGGACCGCGGCACGGTCGTGCAGACCGATGACCCGAACGTCCCGCGCGGGCGGTTCGGCGCGGCGGACATCGTGACCAAGAAGGCCTACCGAGACTTTCGCCTCCACGTGGAGTTCTGCGTGATGAACGAGGGCGGCAACAGCGGCGTCTACCTGCAGAACCGCTACGAGATCCAGATCCAGGACGGCGACGCGACCAAGCACGGGATGGGTTCGGTGATCAACGAGACCGAGTCGCCCTATTACCTCTACCGCGGCCTGCGCCAGTGGAACGCCTACGACATCCAGTTCCGCGCGGCCCGCTTCCGCGACGGCAAGCTCGTGGAGAAGGCCCGGGTGACGGTCTTCTTCAACGGGGTGAAGGTGCACGCGAACCAGGAGATCAACCAGGTCTGGGGCGGCGCGAACTCGGGGATCGACGGTGGCAACGACGGCGGCAAGGGGATCACCGACACGCCCGGCGGCCTGAAGCTGCAGTGCGAGGGCCACGACGTCCGCTACCGGAACATCTGGATCAAGGAACTGGACCTGGCGCGGCCGAACACGTCGTTCTCCCGCGACAACTGAACCGACGGGACGGAATCCACGCCGATGCCGCCGCGCCGCCCGCGCGCCTCCCGCCTCGCCCGCGCCGCCGGGCTGGTGCTCGCGTGCGGCTGCGCCGTGTTCGGCCGCGCCCAGGTGGCCCCGGCGCCCCCCGCGGGTAAGGCGGCCGGCGCGGCCGCGGAACCGCCCGTGGTACTGGCGCCGGTCGGGGTTCAGGAGCGCTTGCCCGAGCGCGGGGTCGAGCCGGCCGCCCTCGGCTCGCCCGAATCGCAGCTGCGCGACCCCGTGTTCGCCAGTGACCTGCTTTCGCCGGAGACGCTCGAGGAGGATCCCGCCGGCGCGGAGCTACTCGCCGAGATGGGCCTCATCGCCAACCCTTCCCCGGTGGAACTCGCGACCGGCGACAGTCGCGTTGGCCTCCGCGGCTTTCCGACCCCGTTGCTGAGCAACGGCTTCGTCCGCCAGGGCGGCATCGACCTGCTCAACACCGGCCGCACCTTCGTCATCCAGGGCGCGCTCGTCCCTGTCCTCGGCCGCGGTGCCCCGGGCGGGATCCAGGATTACTGGACCAACCGGCCGCGGACGACGCCGAGTCGCACCTTTTCCGCCGCCGTCGGCTCGCTCAACCGGCAGTCGGCCGCCCTCGAATGGCATGGCCTGACCGTGCCGCAGAAGGCGCGGCACCGTGTCGCGGCCGATTGGAGCCGCAAGGCGGGCCCCGAGGATCATGCCGTGGCGGAGACGCGGTCTGTCAGCGGCGCGGTGACGTGGCGGCACGGGCCGGACGCGAGCACGCTGGTGGCGGTGGATTTTTCGCAGTTGCACGCGACGCCCGCCGCGGGGATCCCGGAGTACCGGGTCGTGCCGGGCGTGCGGATCGTGGGGCCCTACCGGCCGTTGGCGGGCTTCAACGCGCAGGGCCCGTTTGCCGGGGTCCGTCGCCGGAGCGTGGTGGCCGGCGCGATCCTCGAGGCCCGGGTGCACCCGCAGGTGATCCTGCGGGCCGGCGCCGAGGCCTGGTGGCGGCGGATCGAGCAGGACCGCTTCACCACCGGCCTGCTGAACCTCGCGACCGGGCGGTTCGAGGGCATCCGGGAGCCGATCCACATCGAGCAGCCGCAGCGGGCCCGCGTCGCCCGCGCGGACGCGACCGCGCGCTTCTCCCTCGCCGGGACCGAGCACAAGCTGCTTGTCGCGCTGAGCCACACCGAGGCGGACAATCAGCGCGACGAGCGCGCGCTGCCGGTCGCCCGCCGCAACGCG
>SYDD01000238.1 GCA_005786775.1 Opitutaceae bacterium | reverse complement strand
TTCATCGTCACCACCTGTGCGTTCCGCACAAGGAGGTCAGCCGGTTCGGGCGGGGTGGCGGGCCGGGCGGGGACCGCGGTGGCGAGCAGCAGCAGCGTCAGGCGGGACCAGCGACGGGGAAGGGCGGGGGACATCACGGCGGCCAAGGGGCTAGCGGGGCGCGACCTCCGGGGTGAACCGAAATCGTGCAGCGGCGGGCGGGCAGGATCTCGCCGCGGGTAGCGGGAAAAGCGACGGCAGACTTGCGACGGCATCGTTCCTGCACAAAAAGAGGTCATGGCTACCCCCCCGTCCCACCTGCGGCGCCCTGCGCGCCCCGCCGCCGCCCTCGCCGCGGCCTCGTTCCTGTCGCTCCTCCCCCCCGTTTTCGCCGCCGCCCCGGCCGCCGCGCCCGCCGCCCCCGCGCGGGAAGGTGCCGAGGTAGTGCGGATGGAGGCGGTCGTCGCCACCGGCACCCGCTTCGCGCCCCGCACGGCGACCGAGTCGCTCGTCCCGATCGACGTGCTGAGCAACCTCGACCTGAACGTGGGCGGCTACACCGAGCCTGCGCAGATGCTTCAGGCGCTGGTCCCTTCCTTCAATTTCCCCCGCGCGACGATCGGGGACGGCACCGACCACATCCGCCCGGCCACGCTGCGTGGCCTCGCGCCCGACCAGACCCTGCTACTGGTCAACGGCAAGCGCCGCCACACCAGTGCGCTGGTCAACGTCAACGGCTTTGTCGGCCGCGGCTCGGTCTCGATCGACCTCAACGCGATCCCCGGCTCCGCGATCGGCCGGATCGAGGTGCTGCGCGACGGCGCCGCTGCGCAGTACGGTTCGGACGCCATTGCGGGCGTCCTGAACGTGGTGCTCGACCGCACCCCCGGCACGGTCTTCAACGCGACTTACGGCTTCACCAAGGAGGGGGATGGCATCGTGCGCGAGGCGTCCGTCGCCCACGGGATGGCCCTCGCCGAAAAGGGTTTCCTGAACGTTTCCCTCTTCTCCCGCGAGCGCGGCGGCACGAACCGCTCCGCGCCTGACACGCGCCAGCAGTACTTTGGCCGGGTCACCGCCACCGGGGCGCTCAACACGCTCAACGGCAACTTCAACTCGGGCCTCACCCCGACGGCCGGCACCGGCACCGGCGCCGCGGCCGCGCCGGCCACGACCTTCACCCTGGACCCCCGCGAGGCCTCCTTCCCCCGCGTGAACCACTGGCAGGGCGACTCCGACACCCGCGACCAAGGGGTCTTCCTGAACGCCGAGTTGCCCCTCGACACGGGCACCACGGGCTACCTGTTCGGCGGCTCCACCCGGCGCGACGGCAAGTCCGCCGGCTTCTTCCGCCGCCCGGGCGATGACCGCACGGTGCGCGCGATCTACCCGAACGGCTTCCTGCCGAAGATCAATTCCGACATCACCGACAACTCGATTGGCGGCGGCGTGCGCGGCCGCGCGGGTACCTGGACCTGGGACGCGAGCTCGGTCTGGGGCGCGAATGGGTTCGGCTTCACGATCACCGACACCGCCAACGCCACGCTGGGCGCGAACAGCCCGACGCGTTTCCGCGCCGGCAAGCTCAACTTCGGTCAACTGGTGAACAACCTCGACTTCTCCGGCGCAGTGGACGCGGGCCTGCGCTCCCCGCTGCAGGTGGCCGTGGGCGCCGAGTTCCGCCGCGACCGCTATGAGATCGAGGCCGGTGAGCCGGACTCTTACCGCGACGGCGGCGTGCGCGTGCTCGATGGCCCGAATGCCGGCGCCCTTGCCGCCCCGGGCGCGCAGGTGTTCCCCGGGTTTCGCCCGTCTGACGCCACCAAGCAGACCCGCAGCAACTGGGCCGCTTACGCCGAGGTTGAGGGCAAGTTGACTCCGTCCTTCACCGGCACCCTTGCGGCCCGCCACGAGGACTTCACGGACTTTGGCGCCAAGACGACCTTCAAGGCCGCTGGCCGCCTCGCGCTCTCTAGCGCCGCGGCCCTCCGCGGCTCGGCCAGCACCGGCTTCCGCGCCCCGCACCTCGCCCAGCAGTGGTTCTCCTCCACCGCGACCAACTTCATCGGTGGCGTGCCCTTCGACAACAAGACCTTCCCGGTCGCCGACCCGGTCGCTCGTTTGATGGGGGCCAAGGCGCTCGAGGCCGAGTCTTCCGTTAACTACTCCCTCGGTGCGACCTACGCGGCGAGTGGCCTCTCGTTCGCCCTCGATTTCTACGAGGTCTCGATCGACGACCGCATCGTCCTGTCCTCGACCTTCATCGATCCCTCGGGCGTATCGCTGATCAAGGACTTCCTCGCCCGCAACGGGCAGCCGCAGGCCATCGGCGGCCGGTTCTTCACCA
This sequence comes from Opitutaceae bacterium, assembly GCA_005786775.1. Classification (GTDB taxonomy): domain Bacteria; phylum Verrucomicrobiota; class Verrucomicrobiia; order Opitutales; family Opitutaceae; genus ER46. The sequence continues at coordinate 11,369 of SYDD01000238.1, read as the reverse complement.
ACGCCGTCGACACCCGCACGCAGGGCGTCGACCTCGACCTGCACTACACGATCCGCTCGGCCGGCCTCGGCAAGATGACCTTCAACCTCGGCGCGAACCACAACCGCACCAAGGTCACGCGCGCCTCCGCCACCCCGGCCGCGCTGCAGGCGCTGACCCTGATCCCGCTGTTCGACGTCACCGAGCGCACCCGGATGGAGAAGGGCCAGCCCCGGCAGAACCTGAACCTGGCGCTGCGTTGGGAGCCTTCCTCCTCCTGGTCGACCAACCTCCGGTTGGTCCGCTACGGCGAGGTCACCGCCTCGGCCACGGACAACAGCGGCTGGGCCCAGGCCCGCATCGACGCCCTCACGCCGGGCTACGACGTCTCCTACGCGCCTGCCGTGCCGAGCATCAACGCTAGCGGTGCCGCGGTGCCGACGACGCAGCGGCAGGTCCTGCAGACCTTCGGGGCCAAGTGGGTGACCGACCTTGAGGTCACCTATCGGATGGGCCGCCGGCTCACGGTTTCCGTCGGCGCGAACAATCTGCTGGATGTCTACCCGACCACGAACATCCGTTCGACGGCGGCCTTCCAGGGGAGCGACAACGCGGGGATCTTCCCGTACAACGGCATCTCGCCCTTCGGTTTCAACGGGGCCTTCTACTACACGAAGGTCGCGCTGCGGTTCTGATTCTTTGCCCGCCGCGCGGGTGGGTTCCGGCGAATCCGCCCGCGCGGTCGCAGCCGTTGCTCGGCTGCCCGCGGCTAATCCGGCATCTGGACGTCACCCTCCGCGCAGGCGAGGCGTTCGATGTCTTCCCGGCGCGCCGGGCAATAGGCCAGCAGCGCGTCGCGAGTTCCGCCTTCGAAGCAATCAGGCGTGAAGCCCGGGGCCAGGGTGCAGCCGTAAAGCGCGTACAGGCCGCCCGGGACGAGATGGCCGGCCTGCCACACGCCGGCTGGGACCAGGAATTGGCTCCGGTGACCGCGGAGCGGATCAGGGCCCAGCATCACGTCCTCCGTGGAGCCGTCGGGTCGCAGCAGGATCAGCCGCAGCGGATCGCCGGCGTGGAAGTGCCACAGCTCGTCGCGGGTCAGGCGGTGAAAGCGGGAGCGGCTGGGCGGATCCTCGCAGTAAAGCCCGATCATCGCGGTCGCCGCGGGCAGCCCCGGCGCGAGTTCCTGCGCGGAACGGTAGGTCTGCGCGAATAGCGTCCCCTCGACCGGCAGGGGCGTCAGGCGATGCAGCTCGATCAGGCGGCGGATGGTCGGGTGCACGGCCGGAGGGGGTCTTGCGCGCGCGGGCTCAGAACTCCAGCCGCGCGGTGAAGGCGAGGACGCGCGGGGACTCGCGGTATGCGCGGCGGTAGAACTGCACGCCGCTCACGTTGTCCAGATCCAGCTTGGTCGCGAGGATGGTGCGGTCGTCGAGGACGTTGGTCACGTTCAGCTGGTAGGTCACCGCGGTCGCGTTGGTCCAGATGCCGGCCAGGCCGCGGGTCTTGTACTGCACGAACAGGTCACCGACGGAGCGCGCGTTGCCCCACAGGTCGCGGTTCGTCGGCAGGTGGATGCCCGCGAGGTTCGCGCTCTGGTACCGCCAGCCGCCGCCCACCGCTAGGCCCTTCAGCCGCCCCGCGGTGAACTGGTAGCGGGTGAACACGTTGGCCTTGTGCGGCCGGTTCCCGTAGCCCCGCTCGTCGCTCAGCCGGCTCGCGGCGAGGAGGGAGTCGGACTCCGCGATGCGCTGCGCGACGGTGACCGGGCTGAACGTCTGGGCGGCGGTGAGCAGGGGCTGGTTGAGGATCGGGGGCCGGCCCGTGCGCTGCGTGTAGAGCGTGTCGAGGCTCCGCCACAGGCGCACCCGGTCCGCCCACCACGGCAGCGCCTCGAAGAAAGTGTTGGTCACGACGCGGTCGGTGCGCGAGTAGGCGGCGCGGAGCGTCCATTGGCGCGTGACGTTCGCGATGAGCTCGAACTCGATCCCGCGGCTGACCTGGTCCGAGAGGTAGGAGTCGGCGGTGCTGAGGTAGATCGAGGTCAGGTCGCCGAGGTTCCGGATCGGGTCGCCCGCGCCGAAGGTCGTCAGGTTGGCCTGCCGGAAGTAATGCTCGAAGGACGTCATCACGTCGTTGTTCGGGTTCACGAACACGGCGGCGCCGCCCTGGATGCGCTCGCCGAGGCTCCGGGAGGAGTAGTGCTTGAGGGAGCCGCTGATGCGGTTCTCGAGGAAGCTAAAGGCGAGTCCCAGGTCGCGGCTGACGCCCCGGGTCGGCGGTGGCGTCTCGTCCTCGGGCAGGGAGGAGCGGTTGCGCTCCTGCAGGCCGACGCCGGTCGCGTAGTTGGCCACGAGCGAGAAGTTCCGTGTGAGGTGGAGCACGGCGCCCGCGGATTTCCGGAGGCCGGTCTGCTCGTCGGTGCTGAACCAGTCGCGCTGCAGGGGGGTGAACACGGCCTGGTCGGCCGCGGTGGCGAAGCGGAACTTGCCGGTCGCCGGGTCGCGGAGCGTGCGGGGCCCGCGGGCGCGGATGGTGTCGTCGCGGACGCCCGCGGTCACCACGAGCCGCCGGTCGAGGAACGCGCTCTGCACCACGCCCATCAGGGTGTCGGTCGTCAGACGGTCGTCGAAGTCGAGGGCGTTGGCGGCGGCCCAGTCGGTGGTGAGGCGGCCGACCGTCGGGAAGGCGGAGGTGAAGGACTCGAGGTTGACCGGGTTGCCCGGCTGGAAGCCGGAGGTGTAATCGGCCGCCGGGCCGCCGATGCGGATGTAGCGGCGGCGGAAGACCTGGTTGGCGGCGTTCTCGGCCGCGGCGTTGTAGGGCCGGTTGGCCCAGACCTCGCGGCTGCGCAGGCGCCGGTTCTCGTTCACGTTGCGCTCGGCCATCACCGCGGCGCGATGCTGGCCCCAGCGCGGGCCGAGGTCCTGGTCGTAGGAGAAGGAGGCGCGGAGCGTCTCGTTGGCGTTCCGGCGCTGCAGGCGCAGAAAGTTCTGCTGCGAGTAGTAGTAGCCCTCGCCGAGGAAGAAGGGGTTCAGCCGGCCGTCGGGCAACCGGTAGTTCAGGTCGGCGGCGAGTGCGGGGTTCTGGCCGAGCGTGCTGTCGCTGCGGCGCTGGTTGCGGTTGTAGGCCAGCTCGACGAACAGGCGCGGGAGCAGGCGGTGGTTGAGGATGGCGGTTAGGTTGCTGGTGCTCACCCCGGCGAATTCCCCGGCGCCGGACGGCGTCACCGAGCCGAAGCGCTCGTAGCGCTCGTCGACGATCGGCGCGTCCGAGTTGAACTCGAAGACGCTCGCGTTGGTCGAGAGGGTGGCGCGGTTCACCAGCGCGGTGGCGCCTTCCCACAGCTGGGGCGGCACGGCGAGGTCCGGGCCGTAGGTGAGCACGGTGCGGTTGCTGACGGTGCCCGTGCCGGCCGCGGCGGCCACCAGCGCGGACCCGTTGGCGTTCTCGTAGCGCTCGAGGGCCGGGTTCCAGCGGATGCGGCCGTCACGCAGGGCGGTCGTGAAGCGGGAGAGCGAGTCGACGTGGTTCCAGTCGCGGCCCGAGACGCCCTCGTTGTGGTCGCGGGCGTAGGACACGACGAGCGAGGTGTCGCGGCGGAGCTGCCAGCCCGCCGCGAGCGTGATGCCCTGGAAGTCCTGGTACTGGTGTGGCTGCGGCGAACCCTTCCGGTCTCGCGTCGCCATCACGCGCAGGCCGAGCCGGTCCCGGAGCAGCACGCGGTTCACGTCGACCGCCGCCCGCTTGGTGCTTTCGCCCGCCACCTTCAGCTCGAGGGAGACCAGGTTGCGCGTGGAGGAAGGCTGGCGGGTACGGAAGTTGAGCACGCCCCCGGGCGCCCCCGTGCCAAAGAGGATGGCGTTGGGCCCGCGGGTGGCGGCGACGCGCTCGACGTTGTAGGTGTTGGATTCCACCGCCGACTGGAAACCGTTGATCGAGGATCCGCCGGTGAGGCCGCGGGAGCGGAAGGTGAGGCCCTGGTCGCCGAACATGTTGGCCTGCGCGCCGCCGCCGCCCGGATCGGCGTCGCTCTTGCTGATCTCGGCGGTGAGGTCGTAGCGGAGGATCTCCTCCATCGAGGTGGCGCCGAGGTCGTCGAGGAAATCGCGGGTGAAGACGCTGATCGCCGCGGGCGTGTCCCGCAGCGGCGTGTTGAGGCGCGAGCCGTCCAGGGTGTTGGTCGCGGCGTAGCCGCGCTCCGTCTGGGTGCTGACGACGAAGGGGGAGAGCTCGACCGGGGCGTCGCGGCTGGGGGCGGGCGGCGTGGCGGCGGCGAGGCGGCCGGGCAGGAGCAGGGCGAGCGGGAGAGCGAGCAGGCGTGGGTTCATGCGGCAGGGGCGCCCGGGGGTGGGGCGTGGGGTCAGGGCGAGGCTTGTTCCCGTGGCGGGGCCAGTCGAGCGGGATCCGGCCGGCGCGGCGCGCAAATGGGCCTTGCCCGGGCCCGCAGCTGATTCTTGGTTGGCCGCGGATGTTCCGGTTTCTCCCGCTTGGCCTTCCTCAATCCAGCTGACGTTCCGGTGCCGGACCCGCCGCGCGAAGCCGGCGTCGCCCTGCTCGCGCTGACTGCCCTGCAGTTCATCGCCGCCGTCGACTTTATGGTCGTGATGCCGCTCGGGCCGCACCTGCTTTCCGCTTTGAATCTCGGTGCGCGGGACTTTGGCTGGCTCGTCGCCGGCTACACCCTCGCGGCGGGACTCGCGGGCCTCCTCGTCAGCCCCTGGCTCGACCGCTGGCCCCGGAAACCCACCTACCTTGCGGTCTCGCTCGGCCTGGTCGCGGGCGCGGTGGCTTCCGCCTGCGCCCGCGATTACCCGTTTCTTCTTGGCGCGCGCTGCCTCGCGGGGGCCTGCGCCGGGATCCACGGCGGGCTCACCCTCGCGATGGTGGCCGATGTGTTCCCGCCTGCTTGGCGCGGCCGCGCGACCGGCCGGCTGATGCTGGCCTTTGCTGGCGCCTCCGTGGCCGGGGTGCCGCTCAGCCTCGCCCTCGCCAACCACTCTGGCTGGCGCGCGCCCTTCCTCGTGCTGGCCGCGCTGGGCCTACCTCTCGTCGTCCTCGCCGCCCGGATCCTCCCCGCCCCGGCTCGCCCCGCGCCGGGTCCGGCGCAATCCCCGCTCGCGCGCTTACGCGGCACGCTCACCTTCCCCGCTCATCGGCGGGCGCTCGGGCTGACGGCGCTGCTGATGGCCGGTGCCTTCGCCGTAATCCCGTTCATCGGCACGGCCCTAGTCGCCAACGCCGGCGTGAGCGTGGCCCGTTTGCCGCTCGTATTCATCGCGGGCGGCTTGCTCACCCTCGGGGTCGCGCCACTCACGGGCAAGCTGGTGGATCGTCACGGCGCGGGCCGGGTGTTTCCGGTTGCGGTCCTCCTCTCAGCTCTGCTGCTCCTCGCGGTCACGCACCTGCCGGCCGTTGGCTTCGCGGTGGCCGCCCCGGTCGCGGCGGCCCTGATGGCGGCCAACGCGAGCCGGATGGTGAGCGCGCTTTCGCTCATCACGGCGAGCGTCGAGCCGGCCCGCCGGGCTGGCTTCCTTGCGGCGAATGGTGGGGTGCAACACCTCGCGAGCGGGGCCGGGACCCTGCTGGCCGGACTGGTCCTCCAGGGTGGGGCTGGGGAGCCGCTGCGGTCGTTCGGGACCGTGGGAGTCCTCGCCGCGGGTGTCACAGTGGCGAGCCTCGCGGTGGCCAGCCGGATCCGCCCCGTCGCCTGAGCCGGCGGAAGCGGCTCAGCTCGGGCGCACGCTGGCCGGCGCGTACGCTGCCGCTGCGGCCCGGAGATAGCGGTCGAAGTCGGTGTGCGCCCCCGCGAGTTGCCGCACTGCCGTCCGGCCCAGCGCGTAAACCTCCACCTCGGTCAGCGCCTGGATGGTTGCCGCCCGGGGGACCTCCGCGAGCACGGCGAGTTCACCAAAGTAGGCGCCCTCCCGCAACACCTGGAGCCGCCGGCGCGGGTGGCCCTGTAAGACCTCCACCTGCCCCTTGGTCAGGAAGTACATTTCCTCGCCGGTATCGCCTTCGTGGACCAGCACCGTCCCAGCCGTGAACGTGCGCGCCTCGAGGCGCGGGATGAGGTCTCGCAGGAACCCGGACCCGGCTTCCCGGAAGAAGGGCACGCGCTCGATCAATCCGGCCGTGATCGCCCGCATCCGCAGCAGCTCGCGGTCGACCTTGCCCGGTCCCTTGGAGGGCATCTCGGAGATCACGTGGATCTCCGCGGGCACCATAAACGCTGCCAGCCGGCCCGCGACGAAGTCGCGCAGTTCCCCGGGAAGGATGGCGACCCCCGGCTGGAGGATGACGTAGGCGTGCGGCACCTCGCCGCTCGTGGGATCGGGCACGCCGATCACACAGGCCTCCTGCACTCCTGGATGGTGGGAGAGCGCCGCCTCCACCTCGAGCGGCGCGACCTTGTTGCCGGCGCGGACGATGATGTCCTTCCGCCGGCCCATGAACCACAAGTAGCCATCCTCGTCGAAGCGACCCAGATCCCCGGTCAGGATCCAGCCCTTCTGGAGCGTCTTCCGCGTCTGCGCCGAATCATTCCAATAGCCGTCCATGATGCTCGGACCACTGACCCGCATCTCCCCGACCACCCCGGTGGGCACGTCGCTGCCGTGCTCGTCCACCACCGCCACCTGCACGCCGTTCGCGGGCGGGCCCACCGATCCCAGCTTCTTGCGGCCAAACGGGGGATTCATCGCGTAAGGGCCCGTTTCCGTGGAGCCGCATTGCTCGGTGACCGCGACGCCCGTCAGCCGCGCGAAGGCCTCGAGGTGCCTCGTGGGCACCCGGTCGCCCCCGGCCAGGCAGAGGCGCAACCGGCTGAAGTCGCAGGCTTGGAAATCGGGGCTCGCCAGGAGCTGTCCTAGGCCCGCGGGGCCGAGCGTGAGATACGTCTTGGCGGGCGGTCGACGCAGGGCGGAGAGGTAGTTTTCGACGGTGAACTTCCGCAGCAGGCAGACGCGGCCGCCGGTCCAGAGCGTGGGTAGGATCTGGCAGCGGAGCGCCAGCGGTCGCGAGGCGGACGTCGCAATTAGGGCGACGTCGTCCGGCGTGAGGGTGACCCGCGCCAGGTACTTGAGGAGGCCGGTGGACAGCGCCCCGTGGGAGAGCACGACGCCCTTGGGCCGGGAGGTGGTCCCGGAGGTGTAGATCATCAACGCCGGCGCGTCCGGGTGCGGGGCCTCCACGGCGAGTCCCCGTTCGGCGCCGAGCAGCGACTGGAAGGGGCGACGGCTGCCGGTTGGAGTGCCGCCCACGACGAAGACGCGCGGCACGGCGCCGAGCACCCCCGCCTCCTCGAGCGCGGGAACGCGCTCCTGATGCACGACGAGCATCACGGCGCCGCTGTGGCCGAGCGCATAGCCGATCTGCAGCGCGTGGTACTGGTAGTCGAGCGGCACGACGACGAGCCCCAACCGGAAACCCGCGAGGCAACAGAGCACGCCCTCGATGCCGTTGGGCAACAGCACGGCCAGGCGGTCGCCCTCCTCCAGCCCGGCGGCCAGCAGGCCGGAGGCGAGGCGGGCGGTGCGTTGCTCCAGTTCCGCGGCGGTGAGCCAGACGCCGTCCGCCTCGAGGATCGGCCGGTCCGGGGCGACGGCCAGGGGTTGCCGGAGCAACTGGTGCAGCATCGCGCGAGGGAGCGGGAATTCCGGCGGGAAAACCAGCTGATTCCGCGGGCGCGCCGCGCTGCGGGATTGCCTGCGCACGCGCACCGGTCAGCGTCGCGGCAACCCAGTTCCGCGATGAAGTTCGAGCATTTCGCCCTGAATGTCCCCGACGTCCTAGCCCACGCCCGCTGGTGGACGGAGCACGTGGGCTTCCGTGTCGTCTGGCGCAAGGAGGAGGCGCCGTTCACCCACTTCCTCGGCGATGACACGGGCCGCGTGGTGCTCGAGCTCTACTCGAACCCCGCGGTGCCCCGCTGGCCCCTGGCCGAGTTGCCCGCGCTCAGCTTCCACGTCGCCGTGGTCGCCGCCGACGCCCGCGCGGAACGCCGCCGCCTGGAGACCGCGGGCGCGACCTTCCAGTCGGAGGATGTCTTCCCCGACGGCACGTGCCTGGTGATGCTGCGCGATCCCTGGGGCGTGTCGCTCCAGCTGTGCCAGCGCGCGCGGCCGTTCGCCTGACCGCGCCGCGCCCGGCTCCCGCCGGTCAAGGACGCCGCCCGGGCCAGGATTCCGGGGCGTTCCAGAACTCCCCGCCGCGGTCGCCGTAATACGAGGCGAGCGCCGCGTCCATCACGGCGGAGGTGCGGCGCGCGGACTGGCCCGTGCTCGGGCAGGCGCCCCGGCCCAGCAGCGCGTCAACCACGGTCTGGATGAGCGGTTGCTGCACGTGGGGCGGGTGCGGGACCTCCACCTCACGGGTCTCCCGGCCCCGCGTCAGGCGCACGGGCGCCGGGTCGAACACCGAGTACTCGACGCACCCTTCCGTGCCGCTGATCCGGCAGACGTCGCGCGTGGCGTCGGTGGCGAAGTTCCACGAGGCCACCCCGTCCGCCCCGCCGGCCGTGAAGTGGAGGACGACCGAGTCCTCGGCCTCCTGCGGGTGCCCCGCGTTGCGCGCGCGGCCGGACACGTCGGTCAGCGGTCCGACGAGGAAGTCGATCAGGTCGAGCGCGTGGGACCCGAGGTCGAGGAACAGGCCGGCGCCCGCGGTGCGCACGTCCGTGCGCCAGCCCGCCGCGGTGCGATGTGCGGGGGACGCGTGATGGTAGTCCACGCCGGTGATCCGGCCGATCGCGCCCTCGTCGAGCCACTGTTTCACCTGGAGGAAACGCGGCAGCGCCCGGCGGTAGTACGCGACGTGGAGCGGGACGCCGCGCGCCGCGAAGGCGGCGATCATCCGGTCGCACTCCGCGACCGAGCGGGCCATCGGCTTTTCGACGTAGGCGGGCTTGCCCGCGGCGGCGACCTGCCGCGCGTAGGACTCGTGCGAGTCGGGCGGGGTGGCGATGTACACGGCGTCGACCTCGGGGTCGGCGAGGAGGGCCTCGGCTTGGTCGTACCAGCGGGGGACGCCGTGGCGCCGGGCATAATCGGCGGCGAGCGCGCCGTTGCGTCGCATCACCGCGACGAGGCGCGAACCGGTGGCGAGCCGGAAGCCGGGGCCGCTCTTGAGCTCGGTGACGTCGCCGCAGCCGAGGATGCCCCAGCGCACGATGCCGGGCTCGCGTCCAGGGCTGGCGGGGAAGGGAAAAGGGGTCGGGTGGGACATAAGGGGCGGGCGGGCCGGAGCGAACACGGACGCGGCGCAGGCTCAAGGGGGATCAGGCGGGGACACTGGCGGCGACGCCCCGGCCTCCGCCCCGCGATGGACGGTGAAGGTCTCGGCCTGCAGGCGAGCCTCGGCATCGGCGAGTTCCCGCCGCAACTGCTGCAGGCGCGGCGCCTCCTGCCTTCCCCGGGCCAGCTTCGCGAGGGCGGGCTCGCTGAGGCGGGTGTTCCACGCATAGAGCGTCCGCAGGCCGGGCAGTCGCCCGAGGGCTGGCAGGGCCTCGTCCCCGACGGTGGTGCCCACCAGATTGAGGGTCTCCAGCCGAGAGAGCCCGGACAATTGGTTCACTCCGGCCGCCGTCACGGCGGTCTGGTCGAGGTGCAGGCGCTGCAGGCTGGTCATCGCCCGGAGGGTCGCGAGCCCGGCGTCGGTGACGGCGGTGCCGCCCAGGTCCAGACGCGCGATGCCGGCGGCCACGGGCGCGAGGGCGCGCAGGTGCTCGTCGGTGAAACGCGGCCCGCGGAGTCTCGCGTTCGCCTCGAGCCAAGGACCGTCCTGGGCGAGGGGGCGCAGCACGATGCCGAGCCGCGCCTCTAGCTCGCGCGCGAGGGACAGGAGCGCCGCGCGATCGGGGGCCGCCGCCGCGGGAAGGTCGAGGCGGGCGGTCACGGTGGCGAGGATCGCCGGCGGGGCGGCGTGGTCGGCCAGCTGGCCTCGCACCGGGGCGCCCGCGTGAAGCCACCATTCGAGCAGTTCCAGTTCCGCCGCGGTGGGCTGAGGCCTGCCCTTGGGTGGCATATGTTCCTTCGCCTCCAGGGGGAGTTGGAGGCGCCGGAGCATCAGGCTGGCGGCCGGCTGGCCGGGGGGCAGCAGGGGCCCGGATTTGCCACCCCGCAGCACCGCTTCCGCAGTGTCGTAGCGGAGTCCGCCGTTGCTCTTGGCCGGGCCGTGGCAGGCGATGCAGCGCTGCCGGAGGAGGGGGTGGATGACATCCTCGAACACGCGCGCGTCCGCCGCCGAGGCGACTACCGGCCGGACGGCGGGTGCGGCCGCGCGCCAGAGATAGCCCTCGCCGTGGGTCAGCGTGCCGCCGAGGTGGCCCGCGACCCCGAGGGTGACGAGGCACGCGGTGAAGGTCAGCGCGTAGGGCACGGGGCGGTGGCGCAGGACGAGCAGCGCGGCCGTGAGCGCCGTGCAGGCGACGCCCGCCCAGCGGTGGCGGTCGAGCAGCGCGGCCTCGTGTTCACCGCTCCGCCCGAGCAGCCAGCCGCAGGCGGCCGCGGCGAGCGCGGCGGCGAGGCCCGCGGCGAGGGCAAACGTGCGCAGTGGCGGAGGCGGCCGCAGCGCGGGCCGCAGCCAGCCCGCGATCTCGGTGAGCGCGAGCAGCAGGAGGAAGCCGATCGGCAGGTGCACCAGCGCCGGATGCAGCCGTCCGGCGAGGTCCGGCAACGCCGCGGAGGTCATCGGGCGGGGGTGGGGTCGGTCACAGGAGAAGGCCGCGCGCGACCTTGCCGTGGACGTCCGTGAGCCGGAAGTCACGGCCCTGGTAACGGAACACCAGCCGCTCGTGGTCGATCCCGAAGGCGGCGAGGAGCGTGGCGTGCAGGTCGTGGACGTGCAGTTGCTGGCCGTCCTCAAGGTAGCGGTAGCCGAGCTCGTCGGTGCTGCCCCACGTCACGCCGGGCCGGATGCCGCCGCCGGCGAACCACATCGAGAAGGCGTTGATGTGGTGGTCGCGGCCTGACCCCTGCGCCATCGGGGTCCGGCCGAACTCCCCGCCCCAGATGACGAGCGTGTCGTCGAGCAGCCCGCGCTGCCGGAGGTCGCGGACGAGCGCCGCCGAGGCCTGGTCGACGTTCCGGCAGGCGATGGGCAGGTTGCGGTCGATGTCCGAGTGGTGGTCCCAGCCGCGGTGGTAAAGCTGCACGAAGCGCACCCCGCGCTCGATCATCCGGCGCGCGAGGAGGCAGTTCGAGGCGAACGAGCCGTCGCCCGGCTCCTTGACGCCGTACAGGTCGAGGGTGGCCCGGGACTCCTGGCGCAGGTCCGCCAGCTCGGGCACGCTGGCCTGCATCCGGAAGGCCATCTCGTACTGTGCGACGCGGGTCTGGATCTCCGGGTCGAGCGTCCGTTCCGCGCAGTGGCCGTTGAGCTCGGCGAGCTCG
>SYDD01000237.1 GCA_005786775.1 Opitutaceae bacterium | reverse complement strand
GCGGCGCGCGAGGGGTTGCAGGCGGGCGAGGCGCAGTAGGCGCGGGTGAAGGCGGTGCCCATCCGCGCGAGGCGGTCGAAGTTGGGCGTGCGGGACTGCGGGTTGCGGCCGAAATACCCGATCCAGTCGCGCAGGTCATCGATGGCGATGAAGAGCACGTTCGGGCGATCGGGTGGCGCGGGGGTGGGGGCGGCGCCGGTGGCCGGGGCGGCGAGCAGCAGCGGCAACAGGGCGAGGAGCGGGGAGGGGAGGCGGGGCATCGGGGGAAACGACGAGCGGGGGCGGGTCAGGGTTGCGCGAAGCGCGCGGACAGGGCAGCTGGGTTCACTTCCGCGAGGGAACGCACCAGCCAGTCCGCGTGGGAGAAGTCGTGGTGGGCGGTGGAGGGGTTGGGGACGGCGACCGTCCAGATCCGGGCGCGGCGGGCCGCAAGCGAGCCCGTGTGCGAGTCCTCGCAGGCCACGGCCTCGTGGCTGCGGACGCCGAGCCGGTTGAGGGCGAGCCGGTACAGGTCGGGCTCGGGCTTGGGGGCGGGGGCGTCGCCGCGGCAGACCGTGTGGCGGAAGTGCCCGCGCAGGCCGAGGCGCTCGAGGTGCGGGTCGACCCAGTCGCGGGGTGAATTCGAGACGACGGCCGCGGTCCAGCCGGCGGCGGCGGCGGCAGCCAGGAGGGCCTCGACGCCGGGCAGAATGGGTTGCGCGAGGATGATCCCAGCCTTGGCGGCGCGGCATTCCTCCTCGAGGACCGCGCGGTCGGTGTGGTGGCTGAAGCCGTGCCACGGGTCGAAGGCGTACTCGGCGTGGCCGACCCCGTGGCGGAAACGGGTGCGGTCGAAGGGCACGCCATGGTCGGCGTGGACGCGGGCGTAGGCGTCGATGAGGGGCGTCTCGGTGTCGAGGATGAGCCCGTCGAAGTCCAGGAGGAGGGCGCGGAGCATCGGGGATTCAGGCGGGGGCGACGGGCCGGGCGGCGTCGCGGGTGCGCAGCGCCCCGGCGAGGGCGAGGAGGAGGACGGCGGCGAGCAGGGCGAAACCCACCGGGGGACCGTGGGCGTCGATGATGCCCATGGCGAGCACGAGGGCGGTGCGCAGCACGCGGTCGAGGACCTGGTAGAACCCGCCGACGCGGCCCATCACCGCGTTGGGGACGAGGTGGAGCAGGAGCGCACTCCGGGCCACGCGGCAGCCGGCGTTCCCGAAGCCGAGGAGCGCGCCCGCGCAGAGGTAGGGCAGGGGGAGGTGCACGGCGGCGAGCAGCAACAGGCCGGCCAGGAAGACGAGCATCGTCACGGGGACCGTCGCGGCGGCGCTGTGCCGGCTGATGAGGCGGGGCAGCAGCAGCCCGGCGAGGATGGCGCCCGCGGCGAACGTGATCTCCCCTCCGGCGAACCACTCCGGTCCGGCCGCGAGCGTCCGGGTCACATAGACGGGGAAAAGGTAATTGGCCGCCATCACCACGACGAAGGGCAGCAGCGTGCAGGTGAAGAACAGCGCGAGGCGCGGGCGGGCGAGGAGCCAGCGCCCGCCCTCGGCGACCCCGTGCCAGACGGAGGCGGGTGGCGGGGCGGCCGCGGGCCCGAGGTGCGTCGCCGCGTAGGGCAGCCCGCGGAGGAGGGCGTAGCTCGCGATCCCGGCGGCGGCGTTCACCGCGAGGATGAGGCTGAGCGGCACGCGGCCGAGCAGGAGCCCCGCAAGGGCCCCGGCCAGCATCATCGCAGCCTGGCCCTGGATCTCGAGGAGTCCGATCAGAGACTGGTAGTTCGATCGATCGAAGGTCTGCTGGATCAGCGCGAACTTCGCCGGGTAGTGGAGCGTGTAGTAGAGCATCCCGGCGAAGTACGTGGCGACCAGCGGACCGGTGCTGAACCCGTCGAGGGCGAACCCGAGCCCTGCGAGGAGCACCGAGGAGGCGGCGGACCAGAGCTCGCTCAGGAGCAGCGCGGACTTGCGCGAGTGGGCATCGACCCAGGCTCCGTAGTACGGGGCCGCGACGAAGAGCGCGAGCGTGGTGGCGACCGTGGCCCAGCGGTAGGCGGTGCTGCCCCCCGGCTGCTGCACGAGCAGCCACGGCACGGCGAACACCGTGATGCCCGTGCCCACCGCGCTGCAGGTGTTCGCGAGGAGGAGGCGCCGGATGCGGGCGTCGCGCAGGAGTTCATGCATGGGCGCGGAGGGAGGGAATCGCCCCCCGCCGGAAAACGGAAGCGAAGACTCGCCGCGTCGCGGCATTGACGCCTCCCCGCGCATCCGGTGCGGTGGCGCCGCGATGTCCGCCCCCGCCCCCTCTGCCCCTACGAGCCATCTCTCCCTCGGCGACGCCGTTTCCGTGATCATCGGGATCGTCGTCGGTGCGGGGATCTACGAGACGGCGCCCTTCATCCTAAGCTGCGTCGCAAGCCCGACGGAGGCGATGCTGGTCTGGGCCCTCGGCGGGGCGCTCTCCGTGGTCGGCGCCCTGTGCTACGCGGAACTTGCGACGACCTACCCGCGAGAGGGGGGCGACTACTTTTTCCTCCGGCGCGCCTTCGGCCCGGGGATGGGCTTCCTCTTCAGCTGGTCCCAGCTCGTCGTGCTGATGAGCGGCAGCATCGGCCTGATGGGCTTTGTGTTCGCTGACTACGCGGCGCGGCTTTTGTGGCTCGGGCCCGCCGCCACCCCGTGGCTGGCGGCTGCCGCCATCACGGGCCTTACCCTGCTCAACCTCGCCGGGCTGCAGGCCGGGCGGCGCACGCAAAACGTGCTGACCGCGCTCAAGGTCGTGGGTCTCGCGGCGATCGTGGTCGCGGGGCTTGGCTGGCCGCAGGCCCCGGCGGAACTCGCGGCGGCGCCCGCGGCCGGGGCCGGGCTCGGTCTCGCGCTGATCCTCGTGCTCTACACCTATGGCGGCTGGAACGATGCGGCCTTCATCGTGGCGGAGATGCGCGACAAGCGCCGCGATATCCCGCGCGCCTTGCTGCTCGGCACGGCTGGGGTGGCTTTGGTCTACCTGCTGGTCAACGCAGCCTACCTCCACGGACTTGGGTTCACCCGGGCGCGTGAGGCGAAGGCGATCGCGGCCGAGGTGCTACAAGGTCCGCTCGGCCCGGCGGGCGCGGCGGTGATGTCGGTGCTGGTGATGATCTCCGCGCTCGGAGCGGTGAACGGCCTGACCCTCACTGGGGCGCGGATTTACTCCGGGGCGGGGGCAGATTTCCCAGCGCTCCGTTTCCTTGCCCGGCGCGATTCTGGGCGCGGGGTGCCCGCCGCGGCATTGCTCGCCCAGCTCGGCTGCACGCTCGCGCTGGTGTTCTTACTCGGCCACCCGGCCGGCCGCGCGCTGATTGGGGGTGCCCTTGCCGGGATCGGGCTCGGACCGGTGACGTGGCAGGGGCACGGCGGCTTCGATACCTTGCTCAAGTGCACGGCGCCCGTCTTCTGGGCCTTCTTCCTACTCACCGGGATCTCCCTGTTTGTGCTGCGTTCGCGTGACCAGGGCATCGAGCGGCCCTTCCCGGTCCCGTTCTACCCAGTCCTGCCGCTGCTCTTCTGCCTCACCTGCGCGTGGATGCTGCAGGCGGCCATCGACTACGCGGGCGTGCTGAGCCTGGTCGGGCTGGTGCCAGTGGTAGCGGGCTGGCCGCTCTATCGCTGGCTGGGTCGGGTCGCCCCGACGGCGGGCTGAGCCGGCCCGTTTTCGGCCTTGTCAAAGCCCCGCCGCGCTCCGGTCTTGAGCTAAATGCTTCGCGTTCCCCTTTTCCCCCTAGTGACCCTCGCCGCGGGTCTGCTGGCGGCGGTCCCGGCGCACGCGCAGCTTGGCGCCCGCTCCACTGCCGAATGGCTCAAGACTCTCGACAGCCAGAACCGCGTGTCACGACTGAAGGTGGACGAGGCGGTGGGCCGGCTTGGGCTGGTGCCGGGCGCGGTGGTGGCGGACATCGGCGCCGGCTCCGGGGTCTTCACCCTGCCGCTGGCCCGCGCCGTGCCGCAGGGACGGGTCTACGCGGTCGATATCGACCAGGGCCTGGTCGACCATATCGCCCGGAAGGCCGAGGAGGCCCGCGCGCCCAATGTGCGGCCGGTACTCGGGCAGTTCACGGACCCGCGCCTCCCGGCCCGGGACGTCGACGTAGCCTTTATTTACGATGTCCTGCACCACATCGAGGACCGCGCGACTTACCTGCGCAGCCTAGCGGGCTACCTGAAGCCGGGCGGCCGGATCGCCGTGATCGACTTTCACCCCGAGCTCGGCCCGCACAAGAATGATCCCAAGCTCCAAGTGACGCGTGACCAGACGCGCGAGTGGATGGCGGCCGCGGGCCTTCGTCCGCTTGCCGAGCATGTGCTCTACGACGATAAATGGTATGTGGTCTACGTCCGCTGAGCGGTGCACCCGAGAATGAGCGGCCTGTCTGACCCTGCCCGGATCCGCGCGGAGCTCGCGGCGCTGCTCGGCCCGGGTGGCCTGCTGGCCGATGAGGCGCCGCTCGCAGCTTATGAAAGCGACGGGCTGACGGCCTTTGCCGCGCGGCCGGCGGCGGTGATTGCGCCGCGCACCGCCGACGAGGTCATCGCCGCCGTGCGCTGGTGCCACCGGCAGGGCGTGTCTTTCGTGGCGCGAGGCAGCGGCACGAGCCTTTCCGGTGGTGCCCTGCCGGTCCCGGGGGGCATCGTTATCACCCTCAACCGCCTCAACCGGATTCTGCGCCTTGACCCGATAGAACGGATCGCGGTGGTCGAGCCTGGAGTAGTGAACCTCGCCGTCACGCAAGCGGCTCAGCCCTACGGCCTCCACTACGCGCCTGACCCGTCCAGCCAGTCGGTGTGCACGATCGGCGGAAATGTCGCCTTCAATGCGGGCGGAGCCCATTGCCTCAAGTACGGGATGACCTCTAACCACGTGCTCGGCCTGAAGGCCGTGCTCGCGACGGGCGAGGTGGTGGAGTTTGGCGGCCCCAGCCGGGAACAGGTGGGGCCGGATTGGACGGGCTTGTTCGTGGGCAATGAGGGCCTCTTTGGCATCGCGCTCGAGGTGACGCTGCAGCTCCTGCCACGGGCGGAGTGCTTCCACACGGTGCTCGCGGGGTACGCCACGCTAGAGCAGGCCGGTGACGCGGTCGCCGCGGTGATCGCGAGCGGCTTACTGCCTGGGGCGATCGAGATCATGGAGCAGCTCGCGCTGCAGGCCGCGACCGCGGCGGTGCATGCGGAGTACCCGCCGGGCTGCGAGGCCGTGCTGATCGTGGAACTGGAGGGTCCCCGGGAGGTAGTCGCGGCGGACCGCGTGCGCCTTGAGGCGATCCTCGCGGCCAGCCGACCGGTTGAGGTGCGGCCGGCGCGCGACGCCGCCGAAAGGCTTGCCATCTGGAAGGGCCGTAAGAGCGCCTTTAGCGCCGTGGGCCGACTTTCCCCCGATTTTATCGTGCAGGACGGCGTCGTGCCCCGCCGCCGCCTCGGCGAGGCACTGCGGCGGATCCAGGCCTGGTCGCGCGAAACCGGCCTACGTTGCGCGAATGTGTTCCACGCGGGCGATGGCAACTTGCACCCGCTCATCCTCTACGATGGCCGCGAGCCGGACGGTCTGCGGCGGGCCGAGGAGCTGGCCGGCCGCATCCTGCGGATGTGCGTTGAGATGGGTGGATCGATCACTGGCGAGCACGGCGTCGGCGTCGAAAAACGTGATTACCTACCCGTGATGTTCCCGCCCGGGGAACTCGAATTGCTCCGCCGTGTGCGCGCCGCTTTCGACCCGGCCGGGATCGCCAATCCGGGTAAGATGTTCCCGGACGGGGCCGCCCCCGCCCTTACGCACACCGGCCTACACCCGCTTGAGCGGGCGGGCGTCATCGCGCGCGAATGAGCCCCGCGACCCTAGAGGAACTTGTCGCCGCGGTCCGCGCGCACCCGCGCGTGTTGCCCGTCGGGGCTGGCACCAAGGCGCGGCTGGCGGCGGCGGGTCCCGGAGTCACGCCCGTGTCGACGCGGGCACTGCGAGGCATTGTCGAGTATGAGCCGGACGAGTTTACCTTCACCGCGTGGGCGGGCACGCCGCTGACGGAGCTGGCCGCGGTGCTGGCGGAGCGGGGCCAGTACCTTCCCTTCGACCCGCCGCTGGCGGCGGCCGGGGCAACGCTGGGCGGTACGGTGGCGGCGGGCCTTTCGGGGCCCGGCCGCTGGCGGTTCGGCGGCGTGCGTGATTTTATTTTGGGGGCGCGCTTTGTGGACGGAGAGGGTCGCGTGCTGCGGGTGGGTGGTAAGGTGGTTAAGAACGCGGCGGGCTTCGACTTGCCCAAATTCTTTGTCGGCAGCGCGGGCTGCTGCGGCGTGCTGGCGGAATTGACCTTCAAGGTCTTCCCGCGCCCGGCGGCGACCCGCACGCTGCGGCTCACGGCCCGCGACGCGGCGGACCAAGTGCGACTCCTGCGCGCCTGCGCGGGCGGACGGTGGGAACTAGATGCGCTCGAGGCGTCGGTCGACGAGCCCGCGGTTTTTGTCCGTCTGGCCGCCGGGGAGACCGCTCTGGGGCCGCTGGTAGCCGAGCTGTTGGGACGCTTTCCTGGTTGCGAGCTGGCGCCGGCGGAGGCCGCGGAACGCTGGACGGCGGTGACCGGCTTCACTTGGGCGTATGCGGGGGGCGCCTTGGCTAAGGTGCTCCTGACTTCGGGCGTCGTACCAGCTTTCGTGGCGTGGGTGCGCGCGCAGGAAGGCGCCCGGGCGTGGATCGGCGCCGGGGGTAACGTGGGGTACCTCTCCCTGCCGCTCGGGATCGCCCCCGCGGTGTCCCCGTGGCCGGGGGTGCTCCTCCGGGGGAGCGGTCCGCGGTGGCTCGGGCCCCGGCGCCCGGCGGCGGTGATGAAGGCGGTGAAGCGGGCCCTCGACCCGTCGGGGCGTTTCCCGGAACTCGAGGACTGAGCGATGCAACACGCGATCCGACCGGAACAGCACGGGCCGATGGGCGAAGCGATGGCGAAGGCCGTGCAGGCCTGCGTGCACTGCGGCTTCTGCCTGCCGGCGTGCCCGACCTACCAAGAGCTAGGCCAGGAGATGGATTCCCCGCGCGGGCGCATCATCCTGATGAAACAGGTGCTGGAGGGAACCCTGCCGGCGGCGGCGGCGCAGCCGCACCTCGATCGCTGCTTGGGGTGCCTCGCTTGCGAGCCCGCGTGTCCCAGCGGGGTGCCTTACCGCGACTTGATTAGCCCGTTCCGGGCCCGGCAGGAGCCGGCGGTGGCGCGGTCATGGGACGCGCGCCTGCGCCGGGCCCTCGCGGCGGCGACGTTGCCCTATCCCGGCCGGTTCCGGCTTGCGCTGCGCGGCGCCGCGCTGGGCCGCGCGTGGCGCCGACTCGTGCCCGCGGCGCTGCGCCCGATGCTCGACCTGGCGCCGGCCACCGTTCCGCCCGCGCGCCCGTTGCCCGCGATCCAGCCGGCACGCGGCGCCCGACGGGCGCGGGTTGCCTTGCTCGCTGGGTGCGCGCAGCGGGTGCTTGATCCCGACATTAACCACGCGACGCTCGAGGTGCTGGCGCGTAACGGGGTCGAGGTCCTCATCCCGGAGGCGCAGGGCTGTTGCGGCGGCCTAGCGTGGCACACGGGTGACCTGCCGGCGGCGCAAAAGTTCGCCCGGCGTAACCTCGCTGCCTTTTCGGCGGACGTGGACGCAATCCTCACCAATGCGGCCGGCTGTGGCTCCGCGTTGCACGAGTATGGGCTAATCCTCCGGGGCACGGACGACGGGGCCCGCGCGGATACTTTCGCCCATCGGGTGATGGATGTGAGTGTGTTCCTTGATCGGCTCGGCCTGCGCGAGCTCCCGTCCGGGGAGGGCCCGCGGAAGATCGCGTACCATGACGCCTGCCACCTCGCGAATGCGCAGGGGGTGCGCGCGGAGCCTCGGCGCCTGCTCGCGGCGATCCCCGGAGTGGAGCTGTGCGAGCTGGCGCAGGCCCATCTGTGCTGCGGCAGCGCGGGCACCTACAACCTCGACCAGCCGGAAATCGCGAGCTCCCTTGGCCGGCAGAAGGCGGAGGCAGTGATCGCCACCGGCGCCTCGGTGGTGGCCTCGGGTAACATCGGCTGCCTCACGCAACTGCAAGCGCACCTCGCGGCGCTCGGCTCGCCCGTGCGCGTACGGCACACCTTGCAGGTGCTGCGCGACGCCTACGATCCCGCGGCGAGGTGAACGCGGCGGCCCCCCGGCGGGGAGGCACGGTCAGACGCGGTCGACAATGCGGTCGGCGAGCCCGTACTCGATGGCCTCGCGCGCGGTCAGGTAGAAATCCCGGTCGGTGTCGCGATTGATCCTTTCCAGCGGCTGGCCGGAGGCGGTCGCAAGGATCTGGTTTAACTCCGCGCGCAGCTTCTCCATCTCCTGCGCCTGAATGTTGATGTCGCTGGCAGGGCCGATCATCCGGCCGGAGATGAGGGGCTGATGGATCAGCACCCGGGAATGCGGGTACAGGAGGCGTCGGCCCTTGCGCGCGGCGCTGAGCAGGATCGAGCCCATCGACGCGGCCATCCCGGTCACCACGACCGTGACCGGCGAGGTGATTAGCTGGATCGTGTCGTACACGGCCATCCCCGCGGTGATCGAGCCGCCGGGCGTGTTGATGTAGAAGGTGATGTCCTTCCCGGGGGCGGTGGCCTCGAGGTAGAGCAGCTTCTCGGTGAGGTCCTTCGCGGTCTCGTCGGTGACCGCACCCCAGAGGAAGATCTTCCGCTGCTCGAGGACTTTGCGCTGGATCAGCAGGGCCACGGGCGCGGCGCCCTTGCGGGCGGCGGCGGGGCCTTCCTCCTCGCCCTCCTCGTCCTCGTCATCGGCGCGAGGCGGCAGGGGTTGGGCAGCGAGCGGGCGGGAGTCGAAATGCATAGTGGGAGATCGTTGGTCGCGGGAGGCGGCTTGGCAAGAGCGCCGCTTTAGGGCGCGCGGGGGGCCTGCCAGACGGCGAGGACGTCGGGTGAGCCTTGGGCGCGGATGCCGTTGTCATTGAGGATGTCCTCGGTGGCGGCGGCAGTCTCGGTGCGGGGCAGCACGACCGTCTCGATTTTGCGGCCGGCAAAATCGAGCACGATGAGCTCCTCGCGGGCGTCCCGGAGCAGTTCGACCAGATGGGCGAGGTTACGGACGCGGCGGCCGTTGACGCTCTCCACCACCCGCCCCTGAGCGGGGGAATAACCCTTAACGAGGCGGTGAGGGAAGAATGGGGAGGACACGACGACGATCTCCTCGCCGGCGAAGGCTGGGCGGTCGGCGCGTCGGTGGGCGAGGGGGCTGGCTTGGGCGGAGAGTTGCGCCGCCACGTTGTTGAGCCCGGCGAGGAAAGCCTGCGTGGCCGCCGAGAACACCACGGGTCCGTAGATAAAGTAGGAGGGGTAATTACCAATCAGGTCGGGCATCACCAGCGGCCGCTGCGGCGGCACGGGTACCTCGACGACCCGCGGGGTCTGGTCGCGCACGACGGTGAGTGCGATGCGGCCGTCCCGCGCCTGGGATTGGAGCAGGTAGTGGAGGCGCACCCGGAGGTCGCCGCGGCGAACCATGCCTTCATTGTCAATTGGTGTACCGGCGATGTGGGTGAGAATGTCCCACGCCTGCAGCGGGTAGCGCTCCTCGGCACTGTCGGTGCCGGTGACGATCACGCCCTCGACCTCGCGGCCGACCTTCAAATGGGTGCGCAGGGCCGGGTTCTCGAAGGTCTGGAGCGGGTCGAAGAGGGCGGGTTTGCCGTCGTAGCGGCCGTCGGCGACGTCGGCGAGGAACAGGTCAATCTCCTCGGCGGGGATGATGTAGCCGATATTGTCGCCGCCGCCGAGCCGGCTGAAGGCGAGGCCGATCATCCGGTCGTCGACGACGGCCGGGCCCCCGCTGTTGCCCGGGTTGATCGCGGCATCAATCTGGATCCGGAGCCCGGAGACGGGGTAGTTGTAGAGCGTGAACTCGATGCGGGAGACGATTCCCTTGGTGATCGAGAGGTTAGTGCCCCCGGTGGGAAAGCCGTAGACCATCACCGGTTCTTTGACCCCCGGCAGGCGGGCGGCGCGGGGCAGGGCGGGGCGCTGGGCGAAGAACGACTCGTCCTCGAGCCGGAGCACGGCGAGGTCGATCCCGGGCGCGATGGCCTCGACGATGGCTGAAACCTTGTCGCCTGACTGGTTCGCCTGCACCTGCACTTGGCTCGCGTAGAGGACGACGTGGGCGTTGGTCAGGATGCGGCGGCCCTCGATGATTACCCCGCTCCCGGTGCCCTCGCGCGGGGCCTGCTTGGTCCACGGCCGGTAGGGGTCCGGGTAGCGCGCGGTGGCAAACACCTTAACCACCGAGGCCTCGATTCCGGGTACGGTGGCCGGTGCTGGTGCGACGGCCGGCGCGGTAAGGGAAGCGGGGGGCGGCACCTGGCCCGTCGCGGGCGGCTGGCAGGCGAGGGCGAGCAGCGCGGTGAGGGCGGCACCAGAAAGCAGGGTACGGGCGGACATCGCGGCGAGGGAAACCACCCTCGCCGGGCGAGGCCAGAGCGAACTGGCCGGTTTAGCTGCGGACCTGGCCCGTGCCTTCGATCAGGAACTTGTGGCTGCAGAGCTCGCGCAGGCCCATCGGGCCACGGGCGTGCAGGCGGTCCGTGCTGATCCCGATCTCCGCCCCGTAGCCGAACTCGAAGCCGTCGGTGAAGCGGGTGCTGGCGTTCCAGTAGACCGTCGCGCTGTCGACCTCCGCGAGGAAACGGCGCGCGGCCGGCTCGTCGGCAGTGATGATCGCGTCGCTGTGCGCCGACCCGTCCCGGTTGACGGTGGCGATCGCCTCTTCGAGGGAGCCGACAACCCGAACGGCGAGCACGAGGTCGAGGAACTCCGCGGTGAAGTCGCCCGGGGCGGCGGGCTCGGCGGGAATCCCGGCGGCGGCGAGGATCCCGGCGGCTTCGGCGTCGCAGCGCAGGCGGACGCCGCGATCGGCGAGCGCACGGCCGACGACGGGGAGCAGTTGGGCGGCGGCCTCACGGTGCACCACCAACTGCTCGACGGCGTTGCAGGCGCTGGGCCGGGTGACCTTCGCGTTGACCGTCACCGCCGCCGCCATCGCGGGATCCGCGGCGCGATCGAGGTAGACGAAGCACACGCCATTGTAATGCTTGATCACGGGGATCGTGCTGTGTTCGGCGACGAAGCGGATCAACCCCTCGCCGCCGCGCGGGATCACGCAGTGGATAAGGGTGTCGAGCCCGAGCAAGGTGGTCAGCGCGCCGCGGTCCGTCGTGGGTACCAGTTGCACGGCGTCGGCCGGCAGGCTGCTGGCGATGAGCGCCTGGCGCACAAGCTCGGCGAGGGCGACGTTGGTGTGGAAGGCCTCCTTGCCGCCGCGGAGGATCGCCGCGTTGCCGCTCTTCAGGCAGAGCACGGCGCAATCGATCGTCACGTTCGGGCGCGCCTCGTAGATGATCGCGATCACGCCGATCGGGACGCGCACTTTGCGCAGGTGTAGGCCGTTGGGGCGCGTGGACTCCTCGAGGATCTCGCCGACCGGATCCGGCAGGGCGGCGACCTGCCGCACGGACTCGGCGAGGTGGCGCAGGCGCTCCGAGGTGAGCGTGAGCCGGTCTCGCGTGGCGGCCGGCAGGGCGGTGGCCTCCGGGGAAGCGAGATCGCGGGCGTTGGCGGCGAGCAGTTCCGGGCCGGCGGCCTCGATCATCCCGGCCAGCCGGAGCAGCGCGGCATCCTTGCGGTCGCGGGGCACGTTCGCGAGCGCCAGCGCCGCGGTGCGGGCGCGGCGGGCGAGGGTGGTGACGAGTTGGGCGAGGTCCGATGCCATCCGCCCGCCAGCGTTGGCATCGGAGGAAGGCTGACAACCGCCAATTGAATGGGCTCCCAGTACAGGAGGATGAAGCAGCGGGGGCGCGGGGGGAGGTGGCAGCAGCCAGGGGGCGCCGGGTGGCGTGAGGCGGCGGACGCTCCAGAGTCCGAGGACGAGCAGGGTGAGTCCGATGCCGTTGAACCACCACGGATGGAAAATCGGACCCTCCGTCTCGGTGGTGGCGTTGAAGCCCGTCACCTCGAAGGGAAACCACGTCAGGTAGCTTGCTGCGTTGTTGAGCGCGTGGGCCAGGATGCAGAGTCCGAGCGAGCGCGTCCGCACGTAGAGCCAACCGGTCAGCAGCCCGAGCAGGAGGGCGACCGGGGCCTGCACGGGGTTAAAGTGGACGAGCGCGAACAGTCCCGCGGAGAAGAGGATGGCGGCCGCCGGGCGCCAGCGTCCGAGGAGGCCTCGCAGGATCAGTCCGCGGAACACGAGCTCTTCGGTCACTGGCGCGATCACCACCGCGAGGAAAGGCCCCAGCCACGCGATCTCGACGATGTCGCCTAGGTCCGGCGCGAAATTGAGCCGCTCGAGGGCGCCCGCCGGGAGCGCGGCGCGCATCAGGTTGTCGATCTCGGAGAG
>SYDD01000236.1 GCA_005786775.1 Opitutaceae bacterium | reverse complement strand
TCAACGGCCTGGGCTTCAACGGCGGGGTTCCACCAGGGGTCTAGTAGGAAGACGTAATCCGCGGCATGGAGGGTGATGCCGGTGCCAGCGGCCTTCAGGGAGACGAGCATCACGGCAGCGCCGGGGGCGGTCTGGAAGGCCTGCACCGGCTTCTGGCGGTCGAGGGTCATTCCAGTTAGCTCGTACCGCGCCAAGTCCGGGAACTGGACTGCGAGGGCCTCGCGGACCCGGTCCAGGAGCATCACGAACTGAGAGAAGATCACGGCCTTGTGGCCGCTGCCGATGACTTCCGTGAGCTTTTCCAGCAGGAGGTTGATCTTGCCGGAGTCGCTGAGGGGCGCCTTGCGCCAGGGCAGCATATCGGGATCGCAGCAGGTCTGGCGGAGGCGGGTGAGCAGGGCGAGGAAGCCGAAGGACTTCTCCCGCATCGCGGCGCCCACGTCGTCGCCGAGGCGGTCAAGGCCCTCGCTGCAGATCCGGGCGTATTCGGCGCGCTGGACGTCGGTGAGCGGGCAGATCAGCTCCATCTCGACCTTGGGGGGGAGCTCCTGGGCGACCTCGCGCTTGGTGCGGCGGAGAATAAACGGGGCGAGTTGCGTCCGGAGGCGAGCGAGAGTGCCCTCGCGATTGCTCACCAGGGCGGCCTCGAAGGTGGCACGGGAGCCGAGGAGGCCGGGGAGCAGGAAGCGGAAGATGCTCCAAAGATCGAGTTGACGGTTCTCGAGCGGGGTACCGGTGAGGACGATGCGGTGGTCGGCCCGCAGCGAGAAGCAGGTCTTGGTTACCTTGGCGTCGGGGTTTTTGATGAACTGGCCCTCATCGAGCACCGCGTAGCCGAAGTCTATCCCATCGAGCAGGGCGCGGTGTTTGCGGAGCTGGGTGTAGCTGGCGATCCAGAGGATCGCTCCGGGTTGGTGCTGGAATGTGTGGCCAGCCTTGAGGATTTCCGGCGTGAGCGCGGGGAAGAATCGAGCCATCTCCTCGCGCCAGACGGGTACGACGCTGGCTGGGCAGACGATGAGGGAGGGTTTGCCGAGCACGGGCCGGGCGGAGAGCAGGGCGAGAATCTGGAGGGTCTTGCCGAGGCCCATCTCATCGGCGAGCAAGCCATGGCAACCCACGTGGCCCAGATGAAGCATCCATTCGACGCCGCGGCGCTGGTAGGGTCGAAGGAGGGGTGCCAGTTCCGGGGGCGCGGCGGGCGGGCCGAGGACTCGTTCCCGCCAAGCGGCGATCTCCGGGGAGAGGGAGAGCTTCAGGCGGTCGTCGTTGAACAGGGAGAAGATGAGGTAGGGCGAGAGTGGCGCGGGGTCGTCGTCGCGGGAGGCCTCGCCTAAGCTGCGCTGCCAGGTGGCGAAGGTGGCCCATTTCTCGGCCGAGACGGCGACGATACCGAGGTTGGGCAGAATGACGGGCTGGCCCTCCTTACGGAGAAGCGCCGCGACCTCGGAGTCGGTTAGCATCCGCTCGCCGGCGCGGAAGATCCACCGCAGGTTGAGGGCCACGCTGTCGCCGTTTGCTCCACCCGCGCGGGGCACTGCCTCCGCCACGGCCTCGATCTCGACGGAACGAGTACCCTTAAGGAGGTGGGAGGCCTTCTCATCCAGCTCGACAGTGAAGAGGCGCTTCCAGGCCGGCAGGACGGTGCGGAGGAAATTGGGGATCTCGATCAGGGACTCCAAGAGGTAGAGGCCGGAATCCTGTTGGTAATGGAAGTGGGCCTTGCGGGCATAGGCCGCGAGGCCGATCAGTTTGGCCCGTTCTGCGGAGGTGGGGTGGGGATGGCCGGGGGCCTGCGCGTCCGGCCCGAGTGCGGGGAGGCGCTTGCCGCCGTTGCCCTCGTTCCAGACCGCTTGGAAGGTCAGTCCAGCCGTCTTCGTCTTGAAGACCAGCACCAGCGTGCGGCTCGGGGTGCCCGCCGCTGGGCTCGCCGCCGCGGGCGCGGCGGGGGCGATCGGGGCTAGCCGGGCCGCCGGGCCATTGGACCCCGGCTCTACGGCGGGTCGCGGACTGGTGCGCAACGGAGGCCGCGAATCGACTGGTAGCGGGGAAATTTCATCCGCCACCAGCTCCTCGATCTCGTGCAGCCCGGCGACGGCGAGCGCCTGGGCGATTTCCGGATCCGTCGAGGACGAGCGGACGCTGATACCCTGCTCGCTCCATTCAATCACGGCGTACTCATCGCGCTTCTCCACCCGCCGGTGGACAATGGCGTCGCGGTCCGTCAGCTCAAGTTCGCGGACCTGCCCCTCCACGTAGATCTGCCGCCCCCGCTCCAACTGGTCGGCGGTGAAAGCTGGTGCCCAATCCCCCTCGAGCTTGCTGAACCAGAACTCTAGGGACCCTGGGGTATAGACGCGCTTGGGACCGTGCGACTGCATCGACCGAAACGGTGACCGTGAGCTAGGGGGCGCGCCGGGCGCAATCCTGAAGTTCGTACGCGTCAGCAACCGGGCCGCTCCGGCGCGGCGGGGACGGCGAGGAACGGTTGGAGCGCGGCGAGGGTGCGATTGGCGGCGCCGCGGTTGCGGGCGTGCCAGGTCGCGGCGGCTTGGCCGCGAGTGGCGCGGATGACGGGGTCGGCGAGCAACCGAGTCGTGGCGGCCGCAAGCGCGGCCGGCGTCGCGACCGTCTCAGCAGCGCCTGCCGCAAGGAGTTCCCCAGCTACCGTGCGGAAGTTACTCATCCCGGGACCGAACAGGAGGCATTTGCCGATGGCGGCGGCCTCCAGTGGGCTTTGGCCCTCCGTGTGCGGCGGCAGGCTTTTGCCCACAAAAACGACGTCCGCAAGGTGCGTTAGTAGGGCCAGCTCGCCCGTCGTGTCGGCGACCGCGACCTCGACTGGCATCGGAGCGGGTCCAAGGGTGCGCAAGTGGCTGCGCACGCGGGCGGCGGCGAGAGTCTGCTGCACCTCCGCCCTGCGCTCGGCATGGCGGGGAACGAGTAGCAATTGGGCCTCGAGTCCTTGGGCGCGCGCCTGGCGCCAGGCCGCGACGAGAGACTCCTCCTCCCCGGGCCAGGTCGAGGCGCCGAGCAGCACAGGGCCCGCCCCGAGGCCCAGCTCCCGGCGCAATCGCGCCTGTTCCGCGGACGGGCAGGGGAGGGGCGTGACGTCGAGCTTCAGGTTGCCGGTGATGCTGACTCGATCTTCACCGACACCGAGCTGGACGAGGCGCGTGGCGTCCAGGGCGGAGGCGGCGAGGAACCGCGTGTGGCGGCCAAGCACCAAGGGCGCCAGCGCGGACACGCGGCTGAGTCGGCGGAACGAGCGGTCGCTGAGTCGCGCATTGACGCAGACGACGGGCACGCCACGACGTTCGGCTTGGTGGACGTGTTCCGGCCACCGTTCACCCTCGGCGAGCACCACGAGCTGAGGTCGTAGTGTGCGCCATGCGGCGGCCGAGCAAGGCCAGGCGTCGAGGGGAAAGTAGGCGATCGTGGAGGCGAGCGTTCCGTATCGTTCCTCAGCGAGACGTCGGCCGGTGCTTGTGGTCGTCGTGATCACGATCTCCGCGCCGGCGGCATGCAGACCCCGGAGCACCGGCCCAAGGGCAAGCAATTCGCCGACACTAACCGTCTGGATCCACCCGCGGGTGCGGCCGGGGGAGGGTGGAGGTAGGGGGGTGAGCCAGCCGAGGCGCTGGGAGAATCCGGGACCGTAGCCGCCGCGTCGGATCATCCGTAGGCCATACCGGGGTGCGAGCGCCAGCAGCGCCGGCGTGAACAGGGCCCGGTAAAGCCAAAGCAGGGGAGAAGTCACGGGCTC
>SYDD01000235.1 GCA_005786775.1 Opitutaceae bacterium | reverse complement strand
GGCCGCCGCGGACCCCGCCGGGATCGAATTCTTCGAGAAGAGTATCCGGCCCTTGCTGGCCACCCGGTGCCTCGAGTGCCACGCCGCGGAACACAAAATCAAGGCCGGTCTCCGCCTCGACCACCCCGCCGGCTGGCTGGTCGGCGGTGACTCGGGCCCGGCGGTCCTCCCGGGTCGCCCCGACGAGAGCCCGTTGATCAAGGCGATTCGCTACACCAAGCTCGAATTCGAGGCGATGCCGCCCCGCTCCGCGCTGCCCCGCGAGGAGGTCGCCCTGCTCGAAGAATGGGTCCGCCGCGGCGCCCCCGCGCCGGACGAGCCCGCTCCCATCCCCGGCGCCACCCCGGCCCGGCGAGCGATGACCGTCGAGGAGGGCCGTCGCTTCTGGAGCTTCGTGCCCCCGGTGCCCGCTGCGGTGCCGGCCCCCGACCGCGCGGGCTGGGCCCGCACCGAGATTGACCGTTTCATCGCCGCCCGCTGGCCGGAGCAGGACCTCGCCCCCGCGCCCGACGCCGATCCCGCCGCCCTCCTGCGCCGGGCCTCCTTCGACCTGCTCGGCCTGCCGCCCACGCCGGAGCAGACCGCCGCGCTCGTCCGCGACCCCGGCCCGGACGCTTTCGCACGCCAGGTCGATGCAATGCTCGCTTCCCCGCAGTTCGGCGAACGCTGGGGCCGGCGCTGGCTTGACGTCGCCCGCTTCGCCGAGTCGAGCGGTGGTGGTCGCACCCTGCTGTTCAAGGATGCCTGGCGTTACCGCGACTACGTGATCGACGCGGTCAATCGCGACTTGCCGTTCGATGCGTTCATCCGCGAGCAGCTGGCCGGCGACCTCCTCCCGTCGACCAACCCCACCGAGCGTGCTCGCCGCCTCACCGCCACCGCCTTCCTCGCCCTCGGGCCCACTAATTACGAGGAACAGAACAAGGACCAGCTGCGGATGGACGTCGTCGACGAGCAGCTCGACACCCTCGGCAAGGCGTTCCTCGGGATGACCCTCAGCTGCGCCCGCTGCCACGACCACAAGTTCGACCCGGTCACCCTCCGCGACTACTACGGCCTCGCCGGGATCCTCCGCGGCACCCACACGCTCCACAACTACACCGACAACGTGGCCCGCTGGGTCGATGCCCCGCTGCCGCTGCCCCCGGAGGAGGAACAGGCGGTCGCTGCCCACGAGGCCCGGGTCGCCGCCCTCGAGAAGCAGGCCGCGCGGTTGCGCGCCGCCGCGCGCGCGCCCGCCGGCAAGGCCCCGCGCAACCTCGCGGCCGCCGAGCTGCCCGGGCTTGTCCTCGACGAGGGCCAGGCCCGCGTGGTCGGGGCGTGGAAGGCCTCGCGTTCCACCCCGGGCTTCGTGGGCGAGGGCTACCTCACCGACGAGAACGAGGGCAAGGGCTCCAAGACCATTTCCTTTACCCCCGCGCTACCGCAGTCTGGGCGCTACGAGGTGCGGCTCGCCTACACTGCCGCCGCCAATCGGGCCTCCAATGTGCCCGTCACGATTCTCCACGCCGACGGCGAGGCCACGGTCACTGTCAACCAGCGGGCGGCGCCGCCCGGCGACGAGCGAATGCTGTCGCTGGGGCAATTCCGTTTCGAGAAAGACGGTCAGGGTTACGTGCTAATCTCCAACGAGGGCACCGACGGTTTCGTGATCGTGGACGCCCTGCAGCTGTTGCCGCTCGATGCGCGCGGTGAGGGTCCCGCGGCCCTGCCGGCCCGCGCGGACCCCGCGGCGACCGAGCGCGCGGCCGAGTTGCGCCGGGTCGAGGCCGAGCTGAAGCAGCTGGCCGCCGCGGGCCCGCGGCGGCCGCTGACGATGAGCGTGCGCGAGGCCGCCGGGGAAATCGGGGACACTGAGATCCGCGTGCGCGGGATCGCGCGTAACTTTGGGCCCAAGGTTCCGCGGGGCTTCCTGGCGGTCGCCGACCGCGGTGAGACCCCGCGCTTCCGGCCCGACGAGAGCGGGCGTCGTGAGTTGGCGGACTGGATTGCAGACCCGGGCAATCCGTTGACCGCCCGCGTGACCGTCAACCGCGTCTGGGCGTGGCTGCTGGGGGAGGGCCTGGTGCGGTCGGTGGACAACTTCGGCACGACGGGTGACGCGCCGACGCACCCAGAACTGCTCGATCATCTTGCTCTGCGGTTCACTGCAAACGGGTGGTCCGTGAAGGCGCTCGTGCGTGAGATTATGCTCTCCCGCGTCTACCAGCTCTCGTCCGTCCCACCTCCGGGCGCGGCGGAACGCGACCCGGCGAACCGGCTGCTGTCGCACGCGCGGCGGCGTCGGCTGGAGGCGGAGGAGATCCGCGACGCGCTGCTGCTGGCGGCGGGCCGGCTCGATCCCGCTTTCGGCGGGCCCAATTTCGGCGCGACGCCGCCGACCAGCGAGTACGGGTTCGTTTTCGCCGACCTGCGCCGGAGCGTCTACACGCCTGCGTTCCGCAACCGGCGGCCGGACCTTTTCGAGGCCTTCGACTTTGCCGATATCAACGCGCCGCTGCCGCGCCGGTCCGCGACGACGGTGGCCCCGCAGGCGTTGTTCTTCTTGAACCACCCGTTTGTGATCGAGCAGGCGCGCAACGCCGCCGCGCGGGTGCTGCGCGAGACGCCCGGGGCGGGGGAGCACGACCGCTTCGCGCACGCCTGCCGAATCGTCCTCGGCCGGCCCCCGCGGGAGCGCGAGCGGGCGTTGGCGCGTGACTTTCTCGCGGCCACCCCCGCGGGCGAGGCCGGCGCCGCGGCGTGGGCCCAGCTCGTGCAGGCCCTCCTCGCCAGCGCGGATTTCCGTTACCTCGACTAACCCCGCCGATGAATCCTCCCCTCTCCCTCTCCCGCCGGCAGGCGCTCAGCCGGTTCGCCTGCGGCTTCGGTTTCCTCGCCCTCGCGGGGATGGCGGCCCAGGCCGCCGCCCGCGGCGCCAACCCGCTCGTCTCTCGGCCCGGCCACCACCGCCCACGCGCCAAGCGAGTGATCTTCCTCTTCATGGGCGGCGGCGTGAGCCACCTCGACAGCTTCGATTATAAGCCCGCGCTCTACGCCAACGACGGTCGGATGCTCGAGTTCCTCGACCAGCGCGCGATCGCCAAGACCGGCGCCGGGGCGACCGGCCGCGTGATGAAGCCGCTCTGGGAGTTTCTTCAGCGCGGCCAGAGCGGCCGCTGGGTTTCGGAACTCTTCCCGCACCTCGCCCGCCACGCGGATGACTACTGCGTGGTGCGCTCGATGCACACCGAGGGCGTCGCCCACGGCCCCGCCACGCTCTTCCTCCACACCGGCGCCACCAACCAACTCCGCCCCTCGATGGGGTCCTGGGTCACCTACGGCCTCGGCGCCGAGAGCGAGAACCTGCCCGCGTTCGTCTCCCTCAGCCCGACCCTCGCCAACGGCGGCCCCCGCAACTACGGCAGCGGCTTCCTCCCCGCCGTGTTTCAGGGCACCGCCCTCGGCCGCGCCGGGCAGAAGGCCGCCGAGGCCGCCTTCCGCCACGTCCACCACCCGGACCTTCCTGCCTCCGCCCAGCTCCGCCAGTTCGAGCTGCTCCGTGCCCTCAACGGCGAGCAGCTCCGCGCCCGCCCCGGCGACCGCGAGCTCGAAGCCCTCGCCAATTCCTACGAGCTCGCCTGGCGCCTCCAGAACCACGCCCCCGACGTGCTCGACCTGTCCCGCGAGTCCCCCGCGACGCTCGCCCTCTACGGGATTGGCGAGGAGCCCACCGACGACTACGGCCGCCAGTGCCTGATGGCCCGCCGCCTTGCCGAATCCGGCGTCCGCTACATCCAGGTCAACTACTCCGATAACACCAACAACCCCGCTTGGGACCAGCATTCCAATATGCCCAAGCACAAGGACCACGCCGTCCGCGTCGACAAGCCCGTCGCCGGCCTGCTCACGGACCTCAAGGCGCGCGGTCTCCTCGAGGACACCATCGTCTGGTGGGGTAGTGAGTTTGGCCGCACTCCCTACGCGGAGCGCAACGGCACCGGCCGCGACCACAACCCGACGGGCTTCTCCGTCCTCCTCGCCGGCGGCGGCTTCAAGCCGGGCTTCGCCTACGGCGAGACCGACGAGTTCGGCCACTTCGCGGTCGAGAACAAGGTCCATATGCACGATCTGCACGCGACGATCCTCCACCAGCTCGGTCTCGACCACGAGAAGCTCACTTTCCGTCACGACGGCCGCGATTACCGGCTCACCGACGTCCACGGCCGCGTGGTCCACGACCTCCTCGCCTGACCCGTCCCCCTATGCGCCTCGCCCGGTTCCTGCCCGCCCTGCTCCTCGCCGCCGCGCCCCTCGCCGCCGCCTCCCCCCACGACCAGTCCGGGGTGCCGCTCGAGGTCGACGCCCCGCGCCCCGGCCTGGCCAAGATCGTGCTCCTCGCGGGTGCGCCCAGCAGCAAGCCGATGGCCCACGAGTACTTCGCGGGCTGCGCGCTGCTACTCGAATGGCTGCGCCTCCAGCCCGGCGTGTGGCCCGTGCTGGCGCGCGGCTGGCCCACCGACGAGCGCGTCCTCGAGGGCGCCCGCTGCGTGGTCTATTTCGGTGACGGCGGTGGCAAGCAGCCCTTCGCAGAACCGCGGCGCTGGGCCACCCTCCGCCGCCTGCTCGACGGCGGTGCTGGTCTCGTACTACTCCACCAGGCGATGGACTTCCCGGCGGGTCCGGATGGCGCCGCGATCCGCGGCTGGCTCGGCGCGGTGTACCACAGCGACATCGGGAGCCGCGGCCACTGGGACATGGAGTTCACTGATATCTCGGCCCACGAGGTGACGCGGGGCGTGCGACCTTTCGCCGCCCCCGCCGACGGCTGGCTTTACAACCTACACTTCGCTCCCGCGGGAGTGACCCCATTGCTGCGTGGGGCGGTGCCAGACAAGTCCCGCACCACCGCCGACGCCAAGCGTTATCCGGGTCGGGCGGAGGTCATCGCCTGGGCGCACCAGCGGCCCGAGGGCGGCCGCGGGTTTGGGTTCACCGGGGCGGACCTGCACCGCAGCTGGTCCTACCCGAGCCAGCGCACGCTCGTGCTCAACGGCATCTTGTGGAGCGCCGGGTTGCCCGTGCCCGCCGGCGGGGTCCAGGTCGACCTCGATCCCGCAGCGCTCGAGCGGAATCTCGACGACAAGCCGGCGCCCGCCCCCGCGAAACGCCCCGCGAAGGC
>SYDD01000234.1 GCA_005786775.1 Opitutaceae bacterium | reverse complement strand
GCCGTGGATGAGCAGCATCGGGGTCTTGAAATTCCGCGCGTAGGTGACGGGGTTGTTGCGCTGCATCCCCTCGGGGTTGTCCCACGGCCGGCCGCCGAGAACCTGGGTGAAGCCGTAGCTGGTGACGTCCGCGCCGTACTGCGTGATGAAGTCGTTCACGCCGGCGTGGTTGATGAGGCACGCGAAGCGGTCGGTGTGGCCCGCTGCCCACGCCGCCATATAGCCGCCGTAGCTGCCGCCGGCGGCCGCGACGCGTTTCGGATCGAGGTTCGGCAGCTTGCGCAGGAGGTGGTCAGTGCCGCGCAGGATGTCCTCCAGCGGCTGGTCGCCCCACGCGCCGAGAATGCTGCGCGCGAACTTCTCCCCGAAGCCGGTCGAGCCGTGGCGGTTGATCCAGGTGACCACGTAGCCGGGCGCCGCCAGCGCGTGCGCGTTCCAGCGGTAGTTCCACGCGTCGCGGTTCATCGTGTGCGGGCCGCCGTGCATCAGCTGCACCAGCGGGTAGGTGCGCGCCGGATCGTAGCCGGCCGGATAGTAGAGGAAGCCGTGCACCTGGTCGCCCCCGGCGCCGGTGAACCAGTATTCCTCGACGCGGCCCAGCTCGATGCCGGCGAGGCGCTCGGCGTTGAAGCGGGTCAGCGGCCGCAGCGCGCCGGTCGCGGTCTCGAGCGCGAAAAGCTCGTCGGGCCGCGAGGCCGTGGTGTGTAGTAGCACGACGGCGCCGCCCTGCGCCTGCAGGCCCGACGCGGCGCCGGTCCGCAGTACGGGCTGCGGCGCCCCGCCGGCCGCCGGCACCCGGAAGACCCCGACGGCGCCCTTGTCTTCCACGGTCACCCACAGCGACCCGCCGTCCGGCGCGAACACGACCTCGTCGATCGCGTAATCGTGCGCCTCCGTCAGTGGGGTGTTGGCTCCGCTCGCGAGCTCGTGCCGCCAGAGCTTCGCGGATTCGCCCGCGCCGACCGCGGTGCGTGTCCGCCGGTAGACGAGCGACTTGCCGTCGGGCGCGAAGACCGGACCGGAATCCGAACCGGGGTTGTCGGGGGTTAGGTTCCTGAGGGCGCCGCTGCCGTCCATCGGCACGAGATAGAGGTCCTGGTTCGGGTTGGCCTGGTAGGGCGGCGGGGTGGAATTGATCGAGAGCGCGATGGTTCGGCCGTCCGGGGAGAGGGTGAAGCCGCCCTCGCCCGCGAGCGAGAAGGGCCGGTCGAAGCCGGGGGTGAGATCGGTGAGGGCCTTCGTCGCGAGGTCGAGGCGCACGAGCTTGTGCGCGAGGCCGTCGGTCAACCAGGCGTCCCAGTAGCGGTAGGTGCGGTTCTCGGTTACCTTGGCGGAGATCTTGCTCTCCTTGCGTCGGCGCTGCTCCTGCCGGAGCGCCGCGAGGTCCGCGGGCTGCAGCTTGCCCGCTAGTTCCGGGAGGACGCGCGTGATCACGACCAGCCCGGAGCCGTCGGGCAGCCAGCGCGGGGAGGACACGCCGTAGGGCAACTCCAGCACCCGCTCCGGTTCGCCGCCATCGAGGCGCAGGAGGTAAAGGGCGGGGCTCTCGTCGTCGCCGCGCTTCGACGTGAAGGCGATCCGCGTGCCGTCCGGACTCCACACCGGGGAACCATCCGCGGCCCGCGCGGTGGTCAGGCGCCGCGGGGCGCCGCCCGCCACCTCCGCCAGCCAGAGCTGGGTGGTGGCCTGGTTGCGCTCCACGGACCACTCCTGGACGGTGAACACGACCTGGCGGCCATCCGGCGAGAGTGCGGGGCTGCTGAGGCGCTGGAGCGCCCAGAGGTCCTGCGGCACCAGGGGGCGGCGGGCGGGAGCGCTGGCGGCGCCCGCGGCGCAGGCGAGCGCGGCGGCGAGGCCCGCGGACAGGAGGCGGCGGAGGGGGGACATCGGGCGATTGAGCGCGCCCCGCGCCCGGAGTCAAAGCCCGGCCGGCGGCCGGCGCGGGGTCAGCGATCCGGATTTGCCCCGCCGCCCGGCTTCGGCAGGATGGTCCCAATGCCGCCGCTCCGCTCCCTGCCGCTCCTGCTACTCGTCCTCGCCGCCGCGCTGGCATCCGGGCTCCGCGGGGCCGCCCCCGCGCCCGTGAAGGGCTCGCTCGTCGCCGCCGAGACTGCCGTGCAGGCCGGCCGGCCCGTGACCGTTGCCCTCCGGCTCCAGCACGACCCGCACTGGCACACCTACTGGCTCAACCCCGGCACCGGCCTGCCCACCACGCTCGCGTGGCAACTCCCCCCCGGTTGGACCGCCGGACCGATCCTCTGGCCCGCGCCGCTGCTCCTCCGCGACAAGACGGGCAACATCGTCGGCCACGGCTACGAAGGGGACCTCCTGCTCCCGGTCGTCCTCACCCCGCCCGCCACGCTCGAGGGCTTCTCCGTCGAGTTGAAGGCGAAGGCGGACTGGCTGATGTGCGAGACGATCTGCGTGCCCGGCGGCGCGGCGGTCAGTCTCACGCTCCCGGTGGCTGGCGCCACGCCGACGGCGGATCCCCAGTGGGGCCCGCGCCTCGCCGAGACCCTCGCCCGCCTGCCCCGCTCCGATGACGGCTGGCGCGTCGCCGCCGTGCGCGAGGGCGCCGCGGTGCAGCTCACGGTGTCCCCGGCCGGCCCGGGCGCGCCGCGGGATCCGGGTGCGCTGCGCTTCTTCGACGCGGACAATCGCGTGGTGTACGATGTCGACCAGCCGTTGACGCCCGCGCCGGGCGGCGGCTTCACCTTGGCGCTGAAGCTCGACCCCACGACGCCGCCGGACGTGGCCCGGCTCACGGGCGTGCTGACCGCGGCGAACGGGTTCCGCGCCGACGGCACGCTCCCCGGCTTGACGGTGGATGTCCCGCTGGTCGCCGCCGCCCCGCTGGCCGGGACGCTGTTCCTCGGGTTCGTGGGCGGCCTCATCCTCAACCTGCTGCCCTGCGTATTCCCGGTGCTCGGCCTGAAGGTGCTGGGTTTTGTCGAGCAGGCGGGGCGGCAGCGGGCGCGCGTGGCCGCCCACGGGCTGGTGTTCACCGCGGGTGTGCTGGTGTCGTTCTGGACCCTGGCGGGCGTGCTCGCGCTCCTGCGGGCGGGCGGCGACCAGCTGGGCTGGGGCTTCCAGCTGCAGTCCGCGCCGTTCGTCTATGGCCTCGCCGTGCTGCTGCTGGTGTTCGCGCTGAATCTGAGCGGCCTCTTCGAATTTGGCCTCGCGGCCACCGCGGTCGGCGGCGACCTCCAGGCAAAGGGCGGCTTCGGCGGGTCCTTCTTCACGGGCGTGCTCGCGACCGTCGTGGCGACGCCCTGCAGCGCCCCGTTCCTCGCACCCGCGCTGGGCGCCGCCCTGACGGTGCCGCCGCTGGAGTCGTTTTTGCTCTTCACCGCGATCGGCGTCGGGTTGTCGGCGCCCTACCTGGGCTTCTCGGCGTTCCCGGACCTCGTGCGGTTCCTGCCGCGGCCGGGCGCGTGGATGGAGACGTTCAAGCAGCTGATGGCCTTCCCGCTCTACGGCACGGTGGGCTACCTGGTGTGGGTGCTGGCGGCGCAGACCAGCGAGGAGGGGTTCCTGCACCTGCTGCTGAGCCTCGTTGTCGTGGCCTTCGCGGTCTGGCTGTACGGGCGCTGGACGGCCCCCGAGGCGCGGCCGCGGCGGCCCCGGGCGGCGGTGGTGGCCGTGGTCGTCGGCGGCGCGCTGGCGTTCTGGTTCGGCTGGCCCCGGGCCGTCCCCGCGCCCGGCGCGGCCACGGCCGACGTGACGTGGGAGGCGTGGAGCCCTGAGGCGGTGGAGCGTCTGCGGGCCGAGGGCCGCGTGATCTACGTCGATTTCACCGCTCGGTGGTGCGCCACCTGCCAGACCAACAAGCGGCTCGTGTTCGGCTCGGCGGAGGTGCGCCGGGTTTTCGCCGAGCGCCGGATCGCGACCCTGCGGGCCGACTGGACCAACCGCGATCCGCGCATCACCGCGGAACTCGCGCGTTACCAGCGCTCGGCCGTGCCCTTCAACGTCATCTGGCAGCCCGGTCGCGCCGAACCGGTCCTCCTCCCGGAACTGCTCACCCCCGGGATCGTGCTCGACGCCCTCGGCCGCTGAGCGGCGTCAGGTTAGTCGCGGGCGCGGCCGACGCGGCCGCTGTCCTTGATCGGGCGGGAGAAGCGGTAGTCGATATCCCAGGGGAAATAGATCCACTTGTTCTGCTTGAACTCCTTCACGCAGCTGTCGACGAACGGCCGGCCCGCCGGCTTCGCGTAGAGCGTGGCGAAATAGGCCTTCGGCAGCAGCTGGCGCACGACCTGCGCCGTGCGTCCGGTGTCCACCAGGTCGTCGATCAGGAGATAACCCGCGCCGTCGCCCGCCACGCCTTTCAGCACCCGCATGGCGCCCTGCTGCTGCTCCGCGCCGCCGTCCCCGCCCGCCCCGTAGCTAGCGAGGCAGACCGTGTCGATGAGGCGGATCTCCAGCTCGCGGGCCACCAGCGCGGCCGGCACGAGCCCGCCGCGCGTGATGGCGATGATACCCGACCACGTGCCCTGCGTGTGCAGCTGCTCGGAGAGGTACCGGGCGTCCCGGTGCAGTTCCGGCCAGGAAATGACAATCTCGTCGTCGTAGCGTGAGGCGTCGCCCATCGCGCCAGCAAACGATCCGGCGCGGCCTCGTCAACGCTGGTCCCGGCGCGGGCCTAGTCCGCGCGCGCGCCGGCCTGGATCCACGCCGCGATGACGGCGCGCTCCTGGTCGGTGATCTGCGTGACGTTGCCGAGCGGCATCATCCGCGTGACGACCGTCTGGAGGTGGATGCGCTGCGCGTGGCGCAGGATCTCGGCCGGCTCGTGGAGCAGCACGCCGCCCGGGGCGGCGGCCAGCCCGGGGAACGTGGGGATGGGCGCGTGGCAGTTGACGCAATGCTGGCCGACGATGGTCCGCACCCGGTTGAAGGTGACCGGACCCTCGACGGGCGGGAGCGGGAGGGCGCGCGGGGCGATCCACCAGCAGACGAAGCCGAGCAGGGCCGCGCCGAGCGCGGGGAACCGCCAGTCCAGCGTGCCCTTGTGCCGCAGGTTGAAGAAGTGCCGGAGGGCGACGCCGGCGGCCGCGATCAGCGCGAGCACCGCCCCCGCTGGCCTACGGCACGGAGCAGGGCAGCTTCCTGCGTCCCGCCTCGCTCGCCGAACTGCTGGCGCTGCTGCAAGCCTTCCCCGATGCCCGCTTGATCGCCGGGGCCACCGAGATCGCGGTCGAGGTGAACAAGAAGGCCCGCGTGTTTCCCCGGCTCGTCTCCGTCGAGGCGATCCCGGAACTGGCCGTGCTGGCGCCGACCCCGGAGGGCGGCTGGCGGATTGGCGGTGCCGTCCCGCTCACCGCGATCGAGGAGAAGGTCGCCCCCGGCTGTCCCCCGCTGGCGCGGATGCTCCGCTGGTTCGCTTCGCGGCAGGTCCGGAACCGGGCCACGCTGGGAGGCAACCTCGCGACCGCCTCGCCCATCGGCGACAGCGCGCCCGTGCTACTCGCGCTCGACGCCGAGCTCGTGCTCTCGTCCGCGCGGGGCGACCGGACCGTGCCGCTGGCCGGATTCTTCACCGGTTACCGGCGCACCGTGCTCCAGCCGGGCGAGATCATCCGCGAGATCGTGCTCCCGGCCTACGCGCCCGCGGCGGGTTGCACGCGGCGCGCGGATTTCCTGAAGGTCTCCCACCGGCGCGAACTCGACATCAGCATCGTCTCGGCGGCCTTCGTCGTCGACACGGATGCCGCCGGCGTGGTCCGGCTCGCCCGCCTCGCGTACGGCGGCGTCGCCGAGCGCCCCCTCCGCGCGGGGGAGGCGGAGGACGCCCTGCTGGGCCGGCAGATTGATGCGGCGGCTGAGGCGGTCGCGGCAGCGCTGGCCCGCGCGTTCAACCCGATCAGCGACGTCCGGAGCGGGGAGGAGTACCGCCGTGCCTTGGTCACCTCGCTGTGGCGACGGTTCGCGCGGGGCGAGCACAGCTCGGTCCACGAGGGCGGGGCGGATTACGCGGCGTGCGCGCCGTGGCCCGTGGACGACGCCTCCCGCCGCCTGCGCCACGAGAGCGCGGTGGGCCACG
>SYDD01000233.1 GCA_005786775.1 Opitutaceae bacterium | reverse complement strand
TTCACGGGCGCCTGCGCGATCAACCCGATTAACGGCCGCGAGGTCCCGATCTGGGTCGCCGACTACGTACTCCTCGGCTATGGCACCGGCGCCATCATGGCCGTGCCGGCGCACGACGACCGCGACCACGAGTTCGCCTTGCAGTACGGGCTACCCGTGATCCCGGTCATCGCCCCCGAATCCGGCGAGGTCACGCTCCCCTACACCGGCGCGGGTCGGCTGGTGAATTCCCCCGGCTACGACGGCCTGCCGTGGGAGGAAGCCAAACGCCGGATCACCGCCGATCTCGCCGGCAAGGGCGTCGCCAAGGCCACGGTCAATTACAAGCTCCGCGACTGGCTCTTCTCCCGGCAACGCTACTGGGGTGAGCCGTTTCCGATCGTTTGGGTCAGCGAGTCCGACTACGCGCGCGTCCGCGCCGCCGGCGTCGGGCCGTTGCCG
This sequence comes from Opitutaceae bacterium, assembly GCA_005786775.1. Taxonomy (GTDB): domain Bacteria; phylum Verrucomicrobiota; class Verrucomicrobiia; order Opitutales; family Opitutaceae; genus ER46. The sequence continues at coordinate 6,719 of SYDD01000233.1, read as the reverse complement.
GCGTCCCCCGTGACTTACGTGCAGGACGGGACGCGGCAATGCGCGCTGCCCCTGCCCGCGGCCGCCCTGCCGCTCGAGTTGCCCCCCGTGCAGTCTTACCTGCCGAGCGGCAACGGCGAGAGCCCGCTCGCGCAGCTCCCCGATTGGCTGGAGATCTGGTTCAATCCCCGCACGGGCGCCTCCGTGCCGGCCGACCAGCCCTGCCCCGCCGAGGGGCTGTGGGTCCGCGCCCGCCGCGAGACCAACACGATGCCGCAATGGGCCGGCTCGTGCTGGTACTACTTGCGGTTCCTCGACCCGGCGAATCCGGACGCCTTCGCCTCGCGGGCGGCGCTCGAGTACTGGGGCAGCCCGGACCTCTATGTCGGCGGCGCCGAGCACGCCGTGCTGCATCTGCTCTACGCCCGTTTCTGGCACAAGGTACTCTTCGATCTAGGACTCGTGCCGGAGGCCGAGCCCTTCCGCCGCCTGTTCCACCAAGGCATCATCCTCGGGGAGGACGGCGAAAAGATGTCCAAGAGCCGCGGCAACGTGGTCAATCCGGACACGATCATCCAGTCCCACGGGACCGACACGCTCCGCCTCTACCTGATGTTCCTCGGTCCACTCGAGGCGATGAAGCCGTGGAATCCCCGCGGCATCGAGGGCGTGCACCGCTTCCTGCAGAAGGTCTGGCGCGAGTGCCTCGGGCCCGACGGTGGAGTGTCGGCTAAGCTTTCCGCCGATGCCGGCGAGGACCCGGCGCTGACGCGGTTGCTGCACGAGACGATCCGCAAGGTCGGGGACGACATTGAGGCGCTCCGCTTCAACACGGCGATCTCCCAGATGATGATCTTCGCGAACGCGCTGCAGAAGGCCCCGGCGGCGCGGACCAATACGGTGCGTGCCTTCCTCCAGCTGCTCGCGCCCTTCGCGCCGCACCTTGGCGAGGAGTTGTGGTCTAGGCTCGGCGGCACCGGCAGCGTGATGACCGCCCCCTGGCCCGTGTACGACCCAGCGCTGCTCACCGCCAGCGAGGTGAAGCTGGTTTTCCAGGTGAACGGGAAGCACCGCGGTGAGCAGCTGGTGGCCATCGGAACCAGTCAGGATGAGGCGGTCGCCTTCGCCCGGGGGAACCCCAAGGTAGCCCCACACCTGGAGGGCAAGGAGCTGCGGCGCGTGATCTACGTGCCAGGCAAGATCCTGAACCTAGTTGTCGGCTGAGATTCTCGCCGTGGCCGCGCTCTCTCGCTTCCTGCCCCCCGCGTTCGACGCGACACGGCCGCTGGCGCTGATCGCGGGCCAGGGTCTTTACCCACGACTCGTCGCGCAGGCGGTCCGTGCCGCGGGCGTGCCGCTGCGCCTGATCGCGTTTGAGGGCGAAACTACCGCTGAGCTCGTCGCCTCCATCCCGGACCAAGAGCGCGTGATGCTGAAGGTTGGCCAACTCGGCCACATGCTGGACGCGCTGCGCGACTTCGGCGCGGGCTCCGCGCTAATGGCTGGCCAGATCACGCCGCGGCGCTTGTTCCACGGACTGCACCCCGACTTCAAAGCCGCCCGCATCCTGCTGTCCCTGCGCCGCCGCAACGCCGAGACCATCTTCGGCGCCATCGCGCAGGAGATTGAGGAGCTGGGCGTGACCCTCCTGGACGCGCGCGCCTTCCTCGATGACCAGCTCGCCACGCCAGGGCCGATGACCGGCCGGAGTTTCCCGATCGAGCCGGATCACTTGGAGCACGGGATCCAGATCGCTCGCGAATGCGCGCGACTGGACATCGGGCAGGGGTGCGTCGTGCGCGAGGGTACCGTCCTCGCGGTCGAGGCCTACGAGGGCACCGACGAGATGCTGCGCCGCGCCGGAAGTTTCCAGGCCAAGGGCTCCCTGTTCGTGAAGACCGTCAAGGCGCGGCAGGATTGGCGTTTCGACGTGCCCTGCTTCGGCGAGCGCACCTTAGAGGTGATGGCCACCGCGGACATCCGCGCGGCGGCCCTCGCGGCCGGCGAGGTCCTGCTGCTGGATCGTCCCGCCGTGCTGGCCCGCGCGCGCGCACTAGAGATCGCCCTGTTCGGCTACCGTTGAGCCCGGTCCGACGCTTGCCCCACCCCTGCGGCCGGGTCACTGCTCCCCCATGTCCTCCGTCCACGCTGCGCCCGACTTCTGGGAGGAGCGCTACCGCGCCGGCGAGACGCCGTGGGAATACCCGGGCGTCCCGCCCGCGCTGACCCGCTTCCTCGCCCGTAACCCCGCCCGCTCCGGCGAAACCGTGCTCGTCCCGGGCTGCGGCTCCGGCCAGGAACTGGCCGCCTTCGTCGCGGCAGGATACGCGGTGACCGCGGTGGATTTCAGCGCCACGGCGGTCAAGCGGGCCCGCGGCCGCGTGCCGGCCGGCGCCGCGGTGGCGCTGCACTGCGCCGATTTTTTCACCTGCGCCCTACCCCTGGCGGGTTACAGCCTAATCTACGAGCGGACCTTTGTTTGCGCCCTAGATCCGGCGCGCTGGCCGGTGGTCGCGAAACGGATCACCTCGCTCCTGCGGCCTGGAGGCCGCTGGGTGGGCCTCTTCTTAGAGGGTCCCAAAGAGGATGGCCCGCCTTTCGGCTGGGACCGGGGCGAGGCCGAAGCGCTGCTACGCCTGCACTTCGAGCACCTAGACACCCAGCGCGTGCCGCCGGCAGAGTCTCCCGCGCTGTTCGCTGGCCGCGAATGGTGGCGGGAGTGGCGCCGGCCCGTGGGGCCCTAAGCGTTCTAGCGCGGGCTTGCCGCGGAACGCTTCCCGCTCAACCTTGTCTTCAAGCCCGATGGAACGCGCCCTCCGCCTCTCCCTCGCCGCGGCCTTGGCCGGCCTCGGCCTCGCCGGCGACGCCGCGGCCCAGACGCTGCCCCCGGCGCCCGCTTCCCCGATCCTTACCCCGCGGAACGAGGACCGCCCGGCTGCATCGGCCCCGCGCCGGACGCGCGCGATTTCCGGCGAGGCCGCGGCCGCCCTCGCCGCGGCGGCCCCGAAGTACACGCCCCCCCCACCGCCGCCGCCTCCTCCCCCGCCCGAGGAGGAGCAGGTGGACCTCCGCGACGTCGACAAGCCGAAGAACACGATCGTTCGCCTGCCCAAATACATCGTGCAGGAGAAAAAGCCGCCCGTGTTCCGCGAGCGCGACATTTACACCCCGAAGGGTTTGGCCGACATAGCGATGCGGCGCTACTCGACCGAGGCGGATCGCGCCCTCAACCGCTGGACACTGCCGATCATCGGCATGACCAAGGAGGCCCGCGCCCTCGCGATGTACGAGGAGGACGAACGCTTGCGCAACATGAGCGACCTGCGAGAAGCCGGCCTGAACGCGGCGCGGACGGACTCCAGGGCGGGCGACTTCATCCTCCGCGAGGCGCGCAAGACCTACCTGCGTTCGAGCGACTTCGGCTGGAGCAGCGGCGAACCGCGCTGAGCACGCGACGGAGGCGTCCGTCAACCCTCCGCCAGCACTCGCGCAATTTCTTCCCACTCCTGCGCGAGGCCAAGCCCCGCCGGGGGCGACCGCCGCCCGGCCCGCGCGTACCAATAGGCGGCGTTGCCCAAATCCCCTTCCTTGCGGTGCAGGTAGGCATGGACCCACGAGCCAGCAGTGGAGTGGTCCTCCTGCGCCCGGTCGTGCGCGGCGTGCCAATCACCCTTGGCGTCGTGCCAGAGAGCCTGCAGGGCGCCGCTCCACGCCGTGGGCGGAGCGGAGTCGCGAGCGAGGGAACCTTTGAAGGCGACAAATGACATTTGCGGGAGGCTGGCTCCCGTGTCCTTCATTTCAAATCTCGAGTTTTCCCGCCGCGCCCATGCCCCAGACCGAACACCTCATCCTCCGCGAACTTCTCGCCCGCGAGGGCGGCTGGGTATCGGGCGCCGCCCTCGCGCGCCGACTCGGGCTTTCCCGCGTCGGCGTTTGGCAGCGGATGGAGCGTCTGCGCGCCGCGGGCTTCACCCTAGAGGCACGGCGAGCCCGCGGCTACCGGCTGGTGCGCGCGCCGGAGCGGTTGCACCCAGCGCTGGTCGAGACGCTCCTCCGCGGCCGGCCGCGGGCGTTCTCTCTGGTGATCCTCGACGAAGTGGACAGCACCAACGACGAGGTGCTGCGGCAGCTAGCAGCGGGCCGGCCCACCCCGTTCGCGGTGCTGGCCCGACGGCAGACGCAGGGCCGGGGCCGCTTCGGACGGTCTTGGCACAGCGCGTCGCCGGCGAACCTGTACGCCAGCTTCGGCTTCCGCCCGCGAATACCGCCGGGCCGGATGCCGCTCTTCACGCTCTGGATGGGCGTGAACCTGTGCGAGCTGCTGGCGAATTTCGTACCCGAGGCACCCCGGCTAAAGTGGCCGAACGACCTCGTGTACGGCAGCCACAAGGCGGGCGGAATGCTGACGGAGGCGCGCATCGACGCGGATCAAATCCGGGACCTAGTGTTCGGAGTCGGGCTAAATGTGAACGCGCCGTCGGAGACGTGGCCGACAGACCTCGCACGGCGGGTGATCTCCCTGAGCCAAGTCGCCGGCAGCCGCTTGGATCTGAACCGCCTCGCGGCCGCGTTGATCGGCCGGGTACTGCTCGCGTACGCGGCGTTCGTCGAGGACCGGCACCGGGAGGGATTCGCCGAGCGCTGGCACCGGTACGACCTGCTCCGGGGTCGTCCGGTGGCGCTGCTGGAGGGCGGGCGGCGGCACCACGGGACCGTCGTGGGCGTGGATGAGGAGGGGGCGCTCCTGCTGCGCGACGCCTCGGCCCGGCTCCATCGCTTCCGGGCGGGCGAGGTCACAGTGGAGCGGGAGCCGTGAATCCGTTTCTGCACTAGCCTTGCGCGCCGCCCGGGACCTAGACTCCCTTTCTCTCATGTCCGTGCCTCCACCCGCGATCGAAGTCTCCCGCCTGGTGAAGACCTACGGCGGCACGACCGCGGTGAATGACATCAGCTTTACCGTGGCGAAGGGGGAGATCGTCGGTTTCCTCGGGCCCAACGGCGCTGGTAAATCCACCACCATGCGGATCTTGACGGGCTACCTGCCCGCTACGTCGGGGAGCGTCCACCTCTGCGGACTGCCGGTAGCGACCCGGCCGGACGAGGTGAAGCGGCGGATCGGCTACCTGCCCGAAAACAACCCGCTGCCGGAGGATATGCGCGTCTCGGAATACCTCTACTTCCGCGGTCGGCTGAAGGAGGTGTCGCGTCGCCAGCTCGGTCCGCGCATCGACGAAGTCTTGGAAATCTGCGACCTGAAGCGCGTGCGGCACCGCATTATCGGCCAACTCTCAAAGGGCTACCGACAGCGCGTGGGCATCGCCGAGGCGATCCTGGCGGAGCCGCCCGTGATCATCATGGACGAGCCGACGATCGGCCTCGACCCGCACCAAATCCTTATAGTCCGCGACCTAATTGCGGGTCTGCGCGGGCGGATGACGGTCATCATTTCCTCGCACATCCTGCCCGAGATCGAGGTGACCTGTGACCGGGTGCTGATCATCAATCAAGGCCGCGTCGTCGCGCAGGGCACCCCGGCGGAACTGCGGCGCGAGATTTTCGGCCAATCTTCCTACGTCCTTGAGGTCGCCGGGGACCCAGACGCCCTCGCCGCGGCACTCGCCGCCGTCGATCCGACCCTGCGCACCGCGGCGGCGGACGCGGCGGCCAATCCCGGACCGGAGGAGTTCCGGCGCCTCCGGCTGACCACCGCGCGGACGGACGAATTGGGCGACGGGATCGTTGCCGCGCTGTCCGCCGCCGGCTGCCGCGTCCGCGCGATCGGCCGCGAGCATCCCTCGCTCGAGGACGTTTTCCTCACCGCCACCCGCCGCAGCTGGGACGCGGTCCAAGCCGCCGCGCCCCGCCCGACCGCCGCTCGATGAAACACTTTCCCACCCTGCTCAGCCACGAGCTGCGGATGCTCCTCGTCTCGCCCGCCACCTACGTGGCCGCGACGCTGTTCCTCGGCTTCATGGGCCTCGTGTTCATCAAGATCGTGGAACTTTACGGTGGCGCCCCGCAGGAGACCTCCCCCGCCGTGGTCTACTTCCAGCTTTTCTGGCTGCCCGTCTGCGTGATGGTGCCTCTGCTCACGATGAAGTGTCTCGCCGAAGAGCGCCGGGCCGGGACTCTCGAGACCCTGCTCACCACCCCCGTCACGACCGCCGAGGTGGTCCTGGCGAAGTTTGGCGCCGCCTACGCCCTCTATGCCGCCCTCTGGGCTTCCACCCTCGGTTTCTTTCTCGTCCTGCGCCGATACTCCGGTGACGAGCGCTTCCTCGACGCGGGGCCGCTGCTCGGGGGGTTCCTGTTCATCGCCGTCTCGGGCCTGCTCTTTGTGGCGCTCGGCGTCCTCGCCAGTTCTCTTACCCGGAGCCAGTCGGTTGCCGGCATCCTGTCTTGCGTGGCTCTCGCGACGCTGATCCTCGGCGGCAATGCGCTCGCCGACTCACCTTGGCTCGACCAGGGGCTGCTGCGGCCACTGCGGGTCGCAGTCGACCACACCCACGTGTTCGGACACCGGGACGACTTCGCGCGCGGGGTCGTCGATCTCCGACACCTGCTGTTCTACGCCAGCGGCACCGCGCTGGCGCTCATCTTCAGTATCCTTAGTGTGGAGGCCAAGCAGCTCCACGCTTGAGGCCGCCCCCGATGGACCCCCTTTCCAGCTTCCGCGCCGCCCGCTGGGTCCGCACCGTCAACCTGCTGTTGCAGGCGGTCCTCCTCCTGACGCTTTTCGG
>SYDD01000232.1 GCA_005786775.1 Opitutaceae bacterium | reverse complement strand
GTGCCGGCCGGACCGATGCCGAAGACCACGGGGTGAGCCAGCATCGATTGCAGGTAGAGTTTCTGGCCGAGGGTCTTTGGAACAATGGTGCGCCGGTTGGTGGCGATCACCAACGGGGTGGCCAGCAAGCCCTGGAGCTGGGCGCCCTCGCCGCGCGCGAAGGCGTCGGTGAGGCGGTGAAAGTCCGGCGTCCGGATGGTCATCCCCTGGCCGCGCGCCTGGTCGAGGAAGGTAAATAGTGCCTCCGCGCGGGCTAAGGCCTCTTCCTCGCCCTCGAGGCGGAGCCAGTCTTCGCGGCTGGTGAGCCGCACGCCGAGGGTGCGCTCGGCGTGAACGAGGTTTTCCTCGCGGCCAGCGTAGAGGGCGGCGGCGTGGCGTGGGCTGGCGTAGTGGAGCGTGCGGGAGACCATCGGTTCAGGGGGCCGACGAGAGGGAGGCAGCGGCGGCGCGGAGTTTCTCCCACGTGGCTTCGAGGGCCTCCGGCAGGACGCGGGTCTGGCCGAGCACGGGCATGAAGTTATGGTCACCGTTCCAGCGGGGGACGATGTGGCCGTGGAGGTGAGAGATGCTGCCGCCAGCGACGCCCGCTCCGAGGTTGAAGCCGAGGTTGAACCCGTCGGGTCGCAGGGCGGCGGTGAGAATCCGTTGCCCGGCCAAGAGGGTGTCGAAGAGGTCCGCCCGCTCGTCCGCCCGCAGTTCGCCGATCTCGCGGACCTCGCGGAAAGGCACGGCCAGCAGGTGCCCGGGGTTGTAGGGGAATCGGTTCAGGATGAGGTAACTCAGGGGCGTGCGGTGGACGATGAGGGCCACCCGGTCGTCGCCCAAGGCCGGCAGCTCGGTGAACGGGCGTTCCATTCGCTCCGGGTACCGTGGCGCTGCGATGTACTCCATCCGCCAGTAGGCGTGCAGCTGTTGCATTGGGTTTCGGGTGGGAGGCGGACCGGCCGCGGGAGGGGCAGCAAAGGCCGGGGGCGGAGGGATGTCAAAACCCGCTTCACCCCGCCGGGCCCGGCTTTTTGCCTTCCGCCCCCCCGGCGCATCACCCAACTTCCGCCGCGTGTCCCCTGTCCCTTCCACGCTGCCCCGCTCCGTCCTTGTCGTCGGTGCCGGCGGGCGCGAGCACGCCCTGGTGCGGGCGCTGCTCGCCTCGCCCGCCGCCCCCCGGGTGGCCGCGGCGCCGGGCAACGCCGGGATCGCCGCCGAGGTCCCGTGTTTCCCGGTGGCGGTCGATGACGTGCCGGGCCTCGTCGCCCTCGTCCGGCGGGAAGGCTTCGGGTTCGTGGTGGTCGGCCCCGAGGTGCCCCTGGCGCTGGGGTTGGCGGACGCGCTGCGGGCCGCCGGGGTTCCGGTCTACGGCCCGGGGGCGGACGGTGCCCGCCTCGAGGCCTCCAAGATCTTCACCAAGGAAATCCTCCTGCGGCACCGCATCCCTACGGCGGCTGCGGCGTTCTTCGACGCCGTGGAGCCAGCCCTCGCTTACCTCCGCGCCCGACCCTTACCGATCGTGATTAAGGCGGACGGCCTCGCCGCCGGCAAGGGCGTGGTCGTGGCGACCTCGGCGGAGGAGGCGGCCGCGGCGGTGCGCGGGATGCTCGCAGATGGCCGGTTCGGCGTAGCCGGCCGGCGCATTCTCATCGAGGACTGCCTAGTGGGGGAGGAGACCTCAATACTGGTGGTCGTGGCGGGTCGGGATTACCTGATCTTACCCACGTCGCAGGACCACAAGCGGGTGGGGGACGGCGACACCGGGCCCAACACCGGCGGGATGGGCACTTACTCGCCCGCGGAGGTGGTTACCCCGGCCCTGCTCGCTCGGATCGACGCGGAGATCGTGCAGCCTTCGGTCGCGGCGATCGCCGCGGAGGGCATCGATTATCGTGGCACGCTCTTCATCGGAATCATGCTCACGGCGGATGGACCGCGGGTGATTGAGTACAATGCGCGCTTCGGCGATCCCGAGACGCAGGTGGTGCTCCCGCGCGTCGGTAACGACGTGCTCGGCCTCCTCTGGGCGGCCAGCCACGGCTCCCTCGCGGGCCACCGCCTCGTGGAGCGGTCCGAGCACGCCCTCTGCGTAGTGATCGCGGCGCGGGGTTATCCGGACGCCTTTCCGCGGGGCGACCCGATCACGCTGCCGGAGCCGCTCCCGGCCGGGGTATCCCTCCTGCACGCTGGCACCGCGCGGGACGCATCGGGCCGCCTGATAACTGCCGGAGGCCGGGTGCTCGGCGTGGTGGCGGTGGCCCCCGGCCTGCGGGCGGCCGCCGATGCCGCCTACGCGACCTGCGCGCGGATCGAATGCGCGAGCAAGTATTACCGCCGGGACATCGGGGCCCGCCAATTGCAACGCGGATGAGGACCGAGTGCGGGTGGGTGGTCGTCGGCGGGGTGCTCGCGCTGGCGGTGGCTCAGGCGGCCATGCCCGCGGACTTGGGTGAGGAGCTAGCCTACGTGCGCCTCAAGGCTCTGCCCGCCGATTTGCCTCTGGCCCCGCGGGCGGGTCCGCTCGTGGTGGACGTGCGCTTTTTACCCGCCACGGCGGAACAGGCCGCGGCCTTCAGGGCCTGGCTGGGTTTCCAAGCGCGCCCCGGCGTGCCGCTGCTCTTGGTTGCGAACCGTGAGACTGGGCAGGAACTCCGCCGCGTTCTCGGCGGCCCGCGACCGCCCGCGGTCGTGCTGATCGGCGTGCCTGGGCCGGGGTTCACTCCCGACCTCGAGGTCGCGACCGCGCCGGAGGCGGACCGCCAAGCCTACGCCGCGCTCGACGCAGGATCCGCGCTGAAGGACCTGCTCGCGGACCATCCCGGCAAGGTGCGGCAGGACGAACTTAGCTTGCGTCTCGGTGGCGAGACGGCCCGCTCCTCCTTGCCAGGGATCGGCCCGGCCCCGGTGGAGCCGGTCATCGATGCTGCCCTGCAGCGGGCGGTTCACCTGCACCGTGCGTACCGCGCCCTGCGGCGCGGGTGAGTCCCCTAGAGGCGGCGCGGATTCCGCGCTTGGCGCGGGCGGGCGTTTCCGTTCCCCTCGGCGCGTGCCCAGTCCCGGTGAGGTCATCGTCGTCTGCACCGCCAATGTCTGCCGCAGCCCGATGGCGGCTGCCTTGCTGCAGCATGCGCTCGCGGCCGAGCCTGGCCCCCTCCAGGCCTGCCGCGTGGTATCCGCCGGCGTGGTCGCGCGTGCGGGGGATCCCGTGACTCCCCACTCCGTCGCGGCCCTCCGCAAGGTAGGGCTCGATATCGCGGGCCACCTTAGCCGGCCCCTAACGCAGACGATGATGGACGGCGCGCTGGCCGTGCTCTGCATGACTGAGGGACACCGCGAGATGATCCGGTTGCGGGCCGATCCGGTGCCGCGTCACCTGTACCTTTTCCGGGAATTCATCGAGGCTACGCCGGAGCGTGAGATCGGCGATCCCTTTGGGGGGCCGGCCGGGCTTTACGAGGCGGTCCGCGACGAGATGGTCGAGGCGATCCCCGGGTTGGTCCGCCGGCTGCGGCAGCTGGCGGGCTGAGCTTCGCGGGCGGATTGTCCGCCGGCGCGCATTTTTGGCTGGCGGCGCGCGCGCGGCGGCCCCGCAATCCGGTCTCGATTCCACCGCCATGCCGCTGCCCGCCGATCCCCTCCGCCTCCTCGATCCCGAAGTCCACGCTGCGATCCGCGCCGAGCGGGCGCGTCAGGAGAGCCATATCGAGCTCATCGCCTCAGAGAATTTCACCCTGCCAGCGGTGATGGAGGCCCAGGGCGGCGTCCTGACCAACACGTACGCCGAGGGCTATCCCGGACGGCGGTGGTACGGCGGGTGTGAGCACGTGGACGTGGTGGAAACGCTCGCGATCGAGCGCGCGAAGCGGCTCTTCGGGGCGGAGCACGCCAACGTGCAGCCGCACTCGGGTTCGCAGGCGAATTTCGCGGTCTACACCTCCGTGCTTTCTCCGGGCGACAAACTGCTGGGGATGAACCTCAGCCACGGGGGTCACCTCACCCACGGCAACCCGGCGAACTTCTCCGGCAAACTCTACCAGTTCTGCCAGTACGGCGTGCGCGAGGACAACGGCCTAATCGACTACGACGAACTGGCCCGCACTGCGGAGCGCGAGCGGCCGAAAATGATCACGGTGGGCGCGAGCGCCTATTCGCGGGTGATCGATTTCGCCCGGATGGGCGAGATCGCGCGTGGCGTTGGGGCGATGCTCTTCGCCGACATCGCCCATATCGCGGGCCTGGTCGCCGCGGGTGTGCACCCCTCGCCGGTGCCGCACGCGGACTTCGTCACCACCACCACCCACAAGACCCTTCGCGGGCCCCGCGGCGGCCTCATCCTCTGCCGTGCAGCGCACGCCAAGGCGGTGGACTCGGCGGTCTTCCCCGGCGGCCAGGGCGGGCCCCTGATGCACGTGATCGCGGCCCAGGCGGTCTGCTTTGGCGAGTGCCTGAAGCCCGAGTTCCGCGCCTACGCCGAACAGGTGGTCCGCAACTCTCGCGCGCTCGCGGCCGCGATGCTGCGCCGAGGCTACAAGATCGTTTCGGGCGGCACCGACAACCACCTAATGCTGGTCGACCTGCGGCCGAAGTTCCCTGAGCTCACCGCCAAGAAGGCCCAGGAGACGCTCGATCTCGCCCATCTCACCTGCAATAAGAACACGGTTCCGTTCGAGACGCGCAGCCCCTTCCAGGCGTCGGGCATCCGCCTGGGGACGCCGGCCGTCACCAGCCGCGGGTTCACGGAGGCCGAGATGGACGAGATCGCCGGCTGTATCGACACGGTGCTGGCGGCCACCGGCACCCCCGGCGAGGCCGCGGTGTTGGAGCAAGTCCGCGTGCGGGTTGCCGTGCTCACGGGCCGCCATCCGCTGCCGTATGCCTGACGGATCGCCGGACCGGCCCGCGCTCCATTGTCGACTCCCGCCCCCCATTCCGCCGCCGCGCCGGCTCGGCCGCTTTCCCTCGGCGTCATCTTCCTGACGCTCTACATCGATCTGGTCGGGTTCTCGGTTAGCTTTCCCCTCGGGCCGGACCTGATGGCGCATTACTTGGCCCGCGAGGGTCAAGCGGGGCTGCTCGGTTGGCTCGTAGGGCAGAGCGACGCCTGGGCGCGCGCCCTGGGCATCGCGAGTTACGCGCCGGTGCTATTCGGCGGCCTGCTGGCCTCGGTCTTCTCCCTGCTCCAGTTCGTGTTTGCTCCCTATTGGGGTGCCCTCAGCGACCGGCGTGGCCGGCGCCCAATTCTACTCTTCACGGTGGCGGGCACGGCTTTGAGCTACCTGCTCTGGGCGGTGAGCGGCTCGTTTTGGCTCTTCTTCCTCTCGCGGGCGCTGGCGGGGGCCTTCGGCGGCAACCTTTCGGTCGCTACCGCGGCGGTCGCGGACGTCACTTCGCGGGCGGAGCGCTCCCGTGCGATGGGGCTGGTGGGCGCGGCTTTCGGGCTTGGGCTGCTGACCGGACCGATGCTCGGCGCGGTCTCGGTGCAGTTAAATCTGGTGGAGCGCTTCCCGGGCCTGGCCGCGTGGGGGTTCAACTCGTTCTCGATGCCTGCCCTGTTGGCCCTGGCGCTTTCCTTGGTAAACCTCGGGTGGATCGGGGTGCGTTTTCGCGAGACGTTGCCCGCGGGTGGGGCCGCGGTCGCCCCGGAGCCGCGCCTGCGCAACCCGGTGGCCGCGATTCTCGGGCTGGAGGATCCAGCGCTGCGCCGGACCAATCTGGTCGCGTTCGTTTTCGCCGTCGCGTTCGTCGCGATGGAGGCGACGGTGACCTTCCTCGCCGCCCAGCGTTTTGGTTACACCGCCCGC
>SYDD01000231.1 GCA_005786775.1 Opitutaceae bacterium | reverse complement strand
CGCGTCGACACCATCCTGAACAACTCCTTCGGTATGCTCGGGATAAATTCCACATTGATTGTTCGTCGCTTTGTCCCCTAATCCGCTGCCCCTGCGCCCATGACTAAAGACGACTGTAAGAAGCTGGTGCTCGACATTATCGCCGACATCGCGCCCGACGAGGATCTGACCAATGTCAAATCCGACGTGCGGCTCCGCGACCAGCTCCAGCTCGATAGCATGGACTTCCTCGACATCGTGATGGAGCTGCGGAAACGGCACGGGATCGAGGTCCCGGAGGCGGACTACTTGCAGCTCGCTTCGCTCGACAGCTGCGCGGAGTACCTCACGCCGAAGTTCAACGCCCTGCCCGTCAAGGGTTGAACCCCGGACGTCGCCTCTGTTCCCGGCCGGGCCGCAGGCCCGGCTTTTTGCTGCCCGCCCGCCGATGAACGCCCGCTCGCACTACGACGTGGTTATCATCGGCGCGGGGATGGCAGGTCTCGCCGCCGGGATTCGGCTCGCCCACTTTGGACGGCAGGTCTGCATCTTCGAGCGCCACAATGCCGTCGGCGGCCTCAACGGCTTTTACAGCCGCGACGGGCGTCGCTACGACGTCGGACTCCACGCGCTGACCAACTACGTGCCGCCGGGTGTCAAAGGCACGCCGCTCACCAAGCTGCTGCGCCAGCTCCGCATCGACCGCGACGAGTTCGCCCTCCGCGGGCAACTCGGTTCGCGGATCGCGTTTGGTCCCGGGGCGGCGGATTTGCGCTTCACGAACGATTTCCAGGTGCTCGAGGCCGAAGTCGCCCGCGCTTTTCCAGCGCAGATCGATGGGTTCCGCGCCCTTGTCGCCGCGGTGCGGGCCCACGACGAAGTCTCCCTCGATGCCGCCCCCGCGTCCGCCCGGGAGGTGGTCCGCCGCCACCTTACCGACCCGCTGCTGGAGGATATGCTGTTCTGCCCGGTGATGTTCTATGGCAGCCCGACCGAGCGGGATATGGACTTCAGCCAGTTCGTGATCCTCTTTAAGGCCCTCTTCCTCGAGGGTTTCGCCCGCCCCGCCGAGGGCGTGCGCCGCATCCTGCGCGTGCTGCTGGCCAAGTACCGGGAAGCTGGTGGCGAGCGACGGATGAAATGTGGCGTGCGCCGCATCGTGCTCCGGGAGGGCCGCGCCGCCGGGGTCGAGCTCGATGACGGCGCCGTGATCACGGCGGACCACGTCCTCTCGTCGGTCGGCGCGCCCGAAACCGAGGCCCTGCTCTCTGCCGGCGGCCTGCCCACCCCGCGGCCCACGGAGCCTGGCCGGCTCTCATTCGTCGAGACCATCACGGTGCTCGACCGCGCCCCCGCCGCATTGGGCTGGTCCGGGGACACCATAGTTTTCTTCAGCGAGGGGCGGAATTTCGACTACGCGTGCCCGGTGGCGCCCGTGGACGTCCGCAGCGGCGTGATCTGCTTTCCGAACAACTTCGCCTACGACGCGGGCGAGGCGCTGGCCGAGGGATGGTTCCGCGTGACCTCCCTGGCGCGACCCGAGGATTGGATGGCGTGGCCGGAGCCGGAATACCGCGCACGGAAGCAGGAGTGGTTTGGCGCGGTGCAGGCCAGCGCCCGGCGGTTCCTGCCTGCGGTGCCGAACGCGGAGTTGGCCGCCGCGACGGTCGCCACCGACATGTTCACCCCGCGCACCATCACGCGATTCACCGGTCACCAGCGCGGCGCCGTCTACGGTTCCGGGGTGAAGCACCGCCGGGGCCTCACCGCCGCGCCCAATGTCTACCTGTGCGGCACGGACCAGGGATTCCTTGGGATCGTCGGGGCGATGCTAAGTGGGATCTCGATGGCCAACCATCACATCCTGCAGCGCGGGTGAGCCGCGCGAAATCCCCAGCGCGGGATTGGCAAGGCGCCGGGGAACACCCACGCTCCCGGGCTTCCATGGCTTACGATTGGCTCAAGGGGGTGGCAGACGAATACGACGTGATCGTCATTGGCAGCGGCCTGGGCGGCCTCACCGGGGCGAACGTCCTCGCGAAGGCGGGCCACCGGGTGCTCCTGCTCGAGCATCACTACCAGTACGGTGGCCTCGCCACTTGGTTCACCCGCCGCGGCGGCCACATCTTCGACATCTCGCTGCACGGCTTCCCCAGCGGGATGCTCAAGAGTTGCCGCAAGTACTGGACCCGCGAGATCGCCGACGCGATCGTGCCGCTGCGGGACATCCGCTTCGTCAACCCCCAGATGGACGTCCGCACCACGTTCACCCGCGAGGACTACACCCGCGTGCTGGTCGAGTCCTTCGGGCTGCCAAGGGCGCAGGTGGAGGCCTTCTACGAGCACCTGCGCGGGATGAACTTCTACGACGATCACCGCGAGACCACGGGGGAGATGTTCAACCGCTTCTTCCCCGGCCGGGACGATGTGCAGCGGCTGCTGATGGAGCCCATCGCCTACGCCAACGGCTCGACGACCGAAGACCCCGCGATCACCTACGGGATCGTCTTCTCGAACTTCATGGGCTCCGGCGTCTACACCTTCCGGGGCGGTTCCGACCAGCTGATCGCGAAGATGGTGGATGAGCTCCGCCGCAATGGCGTGGAGCTGCGCAAGAAGGTGCTGGTCGAGCGCATTCTGGTCGAGGAGCGTGGCGGGAAGAAAGTCGCGGCCGGCATCGTCGCCCGCGGCGGCCGGGTGATCCGGGCGAAGGCGATCCTCTCGAACGCCAATCTCAAGACGACCCTCTTCCGCCTCGCCGGGGAGGAGCATCTCGCGCCCGACTACCTCGCGGCCGCGCGCGCGGTGCGGGTCAATTCCAGCTCCTGCCAAGTCTATCTCGGCATCCGCCGCGGCGAATTGATCCCGCACATCGGCGACCTTGTGTTCACCTCGGCCGCGCCCCGCTTCAGCAGCGGCGAGCTGACCGCCTTCGACACCACCAGCCGCACCTTCTCGGTCTATTACCCGGATACCCGCCCCGGATCCGACCGTTACGCGATCGTGGTTTCCCTCAACGCCCGCCACGAGGACTGGCAGGGCCTCCCGGACGATGAGTACGCCCGCGCCAAGGAGCGCCTGATCGAGGAATCGATCACTGCGCTCGAGCGCTACATCCCGGACGTGCGGGCCAAGATCGACTGGCGCGAGGCCGCCACGCCGCGGACGATCGAGCGGTACACGACCCACTGGGCGGGCACCTCGTTCGGCACCAAGTTCGAAGGACTCAAGGTCTCGATGGACCTGCCGGACCAGCTGCCCGGCCTCTTCCACGCCGGCTCCGTCGGCATCATTATGTCCGGCTGGCTCGGGACCATCAACTACGGGGTCATCGTCGCGAACAGGATCGACAAGGCCCTCCACGCCGAAAAGCGTTCCGCCGCCCTATGACCGCCGTCACCGACCTGATCCCGCACCGGCCGCCGTTCCTGTTCGTCGACGAGATCGTCAGCCGCGGTCCCGGTACGCTGGTGGCCCGCCGCACTTGGCGGGCGGAGGAGGATTTCTACAAGGGGCACTACCCGGGCGCGCCCATCACGCCCGGAGTGCTCCTCTGCGAGGCCGTGTTCCAGGCGGCCGCGTGTCATATGGCCCTCAAGGCGCGGGAGGCCGGCGCCGCCCCCGGCGAGGGGCTGCCCCTGATCGCGAAGATCTCCGAGGTTCGCTTCCGCCATCCCGTCTACCCGGGCGACCGCGTGCTCCTTGAGGTGAAGGAGAAGGATGCCCTCGGCGGTTTCACGATGCTCGCGGGCTCGATCCGGCGCGAGGACGGCGTGCGCATCCTGTCGCTCGAGTTCGCCGTCGCCTGGAAGGCCCCGGCCGGCACCGCCGCCCAATGAGCGACTTCCTGCAGCTGGCCGGCCGCACGGTGCTGGTGACCGGTATCGCCAACCGGCGCAGTGTCGCGTGGCACATCGCACGTACGCTCGAGGAGCAGGGGGCGCGGGTCGTGTACAGCGTGCGCTCGGCCGCTCGCCGGCAGTCGCTCGCGGCGCTCCTCGGCGACCGCACGGCTTTCGTCTGCGACGTGGAGGAGGAGGGAGCGCCGGCCCGGCTCGCGGCGGAACTGCAGGCCGCCGGCCTGGGTCTGCTGCACGGCGTGGTCCACTCGATCGCGTTCGCCAACTACCGCGAGGGGCTGAAGCCCTTCCACGAGACCAGCCGGGCCGATTTCCTGCAGGCGACTACCATCTCCGCGTTCTCGCTGGTGGAGTTGTCCCGCGCGCTCAAGCCGCTCCTCGCCGCGGACGCGTCCGTGGTCACGATTGGCATTTCCTCGCTCCAGGTCACACCGGACAACTACGGGTATATGGGGCCGATAAAGGCTGCGCTGGAGTCCTGCGCGCGTTTCCTCGCCAAGTCCTTCAGCGCCGAGTCTGCCGTCCGCTTTAATGTCGTGGGCGCCGGCCCGCTCCGCACCAGCTCCTCTGCCGGGATCCCCGGTTATCTCGAGAGCTACCTCTACGCGGAGAAGCTGACCTTCCGGAAACGTAGTCTGGCCACCCAGGAGGTGGCCGATGTCGCCGCGTTCCTGCTCAGCCCCCGCAGCAGCGGGCTCAATGGCACCACCGTGATCGTCGACGCCGGCCTCGCCTGCAACACGTTCGACCAGGAGGTGGTCCGCCTCGCGATGCGGCCGTGATTCCCGGGATGCACTTCAGGGACGTCTGCATTGAATCGCTCGCGACCGCGCTGCCGGAGGAGGAACTCACCTCCGCCGAGATCGAGCGCCGGCTGGAGCCGCTTTACACCCGCCTCCGACTGCCCGCGGGGCGGCTGGAGCTGATGACGGGCATCCGCAGCCGGCGGATGTGGCCTCCGGGCACCCGGGCGTCCGCCGCCAGCGCGGCCGCCGGCCGCGTGGCCCTCGCCCGGTCCGGCATCGCCCCTGCTCAGGTAGAGTTATTCATCCACGCCGCCGTCAGCCGGGATATGCTGGAGCCCGCGACGGCCGCCTTTGCCCACCGGCTCATCGGGCTGCCCGATTCCGCCCAGATCTTTGACCTCTCGAACGCCTGTCTGGGGTTCCTCAATGCGCTGACGGTCGCGGGTGCGATGATCGAGGCGGGCCAGATCCGCTGCGCGCTGGTCGCCGCGGGTGAAAATGGCCGGCCGCTGGTCGAGGAAACGCTGCGCACGCTCAACGGCCCCGGTCTCTCGCGCCAGGACATCAAGCCGTACTTCGCCAACCTCACGATCGGGTCCGCCGCCGTCGCCGCGGTCGTCTGTCACCGCTCCCTCGTCACCGGCCGGCCGCACCGCCTCCTCGGCGGCGTGGCCCGGGCCGCCACAAATCACAACGCGCTCTGCCAGGGGGACCACCACGGCCGCGAGGCGCTCGCGATGCAGACTGACTCCGAGGAACTGCTGGTGGCTGGCGTCGACCTGGCCCGCCAGACGTGGCGGGATTTCTCGGCCGCGCAGGGGATCGCGTTCGACCGCATCATCTGCCACCAGGTCGGCTCGGTCCACCGCCGCCGCCTTTACGAGGCCCTCGGCCTCGATCTCGCCCGCGACTTCTCGACCTTCGAGACGCTGGGTAACACCGGCTCGGCCGCGCTGCCCGCCACCCTCGCCGCGGCGGTGGACGCCGGCGCGATCCGGGACGGGGACCGGGTAGCGCTGCTCGGCATCGGCAGCGGCCTCAATTGCCTGATGCTCGCGCTCGAATGGTGAGTCCGGACGCGCTTCCCGGCTGGTTGCGGGCCGAATACCCGTTCACCCCGCGCCGCCACCTCACGACGGAGGGCCACGCCCTGAGCTTTCTCGACGAGGGCCCCCGCACGGACGAGGCGGTGCTGATGGTGCACGGTAACCCGACGTGGTCCTATTATTACCGGAATGTGGTGCGGGCCTTGGCTCCCGAGCTGCGCTGTGTGGTGCCGGATCACCTGGGGATGGGACTTTCGGCGCACGTCCCGGGTGGCCCGCGGCCGCTTGAGCGCCGGATCGAGGATCTGGCTGGCCTCGTGGACGCGCTGGGCCTGCGCCGGGTGCATCTGCTCGTGCACGACTGGGGTGGCGCGATCGGGATGGGTTGGGCCGTCCGCGAGCCGGAACGGGTGGGTCGGATCGTGGTGCTGAACACCGCGGCGTTCCGTTCCCGCCGGATCCCTTTGCGCATCGCCCTGTGCCGGGTGCCGGGGCTGGGCGCGCTGCTCGTGCGCGGGGCCAATGGTTTCGCCTGGCCGGCGACGTGGATGGCGGTGCACCGCCGGCCGCTGGCGCCCGCAGTGGCGCGCGGTTACCTCTGGCCCTACCGCTCGTGGGCCGATCGGGCCGCGGTCCACGGGTTTGTCCGCGACATCCCCCGGGCGCCCGGTCATCCGAGCTGGGCTGCGCTGGTCGCGGTAGAGGAGGGGCTGGCGCGGCTCCGGGACCATCCGATAGAGATCCATTGGGGCGGGCGGGATTTCTGCTTCAACGACAGTTTTCTGGCGCGCTGGCGGGAGCTTTTCCCCCGGGCCGCGGTGAACCACATCGCGGACGCCGGCCACTACGTCCTAGAGGATGCGCGGGAGGAACTGGTCCCGCGCATCCAAGCGTTCCTGTCTCGCCCCGACTGAGGGCCGTTTGAACCCGCTCCGCGCCGGTTCAGTCCACGCGTACCGAGAAAGGAGGGGCGGGCAACCCCTCGTCGTTCTGCAACCAGCCAGCCGGAAGAGCCTGCCACGCGTGGCGCACGTGCACCGGGCGATCGACTCCCGGGGCGGTTAAGCGCAGCCGGTTCCCGGGCAGCAGCACGACCTCCGAGGCCGCGCTAAACCGGCCTTCCCGATCTGCCAGCTCAAAGGCGCGCGCGGGTTCCCCGCCCAAGCGGAGTCCTCCGGCGGCGTGGATGAACTCCAGTTCCACGGCCGCGCCGTCCCGTTGCGCCGCCTGCAGGGCGGGACCTTCATCCGTGACGACCTGCCCGTAGACGCGGCGCCGGGCCAGCCGGGCCAAACGCTCGCCGACCTCGCGCTTGCGCAGCGGGTGGATGTCCGTCGGATCCCCGACATCGATCGTCACTGCCTGGCCGGTCGCGGGCAGGGCCAAGGTTGCCGTTTGCGCCGCGCGCAGCGCGACCCAGTCCTCGGGTGTCGTCGTGGGCGGCATCCGGCCGAGCCCGGGCAGCTGCACCCAGAAAAAGGGCGCTTCGGGTGCCCCAAAGTCGTGCCGCCACTGTCGGATCAGCACGTCAAAAAGGCGCTCGTATTCCCCCGCGCGGCGCGCGTTGCCCTCACCCTGGTACCAGAGGAACCCGCGCAGCGCGTAGGGTAGAACCGGCGCGATCATCCCGTTGAACAACGCCGAGGGCTCCTGGTGATGGCCGGGCCCCACAGGAACCGCGGGCCGGTTAGGCGGGCTGGCGCCGGCGGCACGCGCGGCCGTCGCTTCCTGCTCCCAACGCTGCAGCGCTGCCTCGTGGCGTTCGCGCGCCGCGGGGTAACGCGCCAGTACCTCGTTCCAACGGTCCGCCACCCCTCGGAAGGCGGGCTCCGCGGCCAGCGCCTCCCGGCTCATCCACCCCTCGACCGCGCTGTTGCCGTGCGAGCAGTTGATCAACCCGATGGGAACACGCAGCGCCAGCCACAGTTCCCGGGCGAAGTGAAAGCCGACGGCCGAGAAATCCCCGGCGGTCAAGGGGGAACAGACGCTCCACGCGGCGGCCGCCTCGGTCTGCCGCTCGCTCCGGGGGTTGCGGGCCACCTTGAACTGTCGGATGGCGGGGAAGTCCGCG
>SYDD01000230.1 GCA_005786775.1 Opitutaceae bacterium | reverse complement strand
CCCGCGCGCCGTGAGCGTGGAGTTCCTCGCCGAGGAGGGCGCCCGCCGGATGATCTGGGGCGACCTGCAGGCGTTCGGACCGGAGATCGCGCGCGACGCGCTGCACGCCGGCCCCCTGCCCCCGTCCGGCCAGTACACCCGCCTGGAGCTTTCCGCCTGCGATTCCGAGGTGCGCGAGGGGAAGGCCTACACCGGGATCCGCATCGCGCAGCGGGGCGGTTCCGCGTGGTGGGACCGCGCAGGCGCCGTCCTGACCAGCCCCAACGCGGCGCAGGACCCGCTGATCTCCAAGGAAGCGTGGGTGAACAGCCTGCGGACCGGCGCCCGCGGCTTCTCGACCCTGATGCTGCGCCACGACATCAACTTCCTAGTCGGCCTCTCTGGCACGCAGCAGGTGGGCGAGGAGAAGGCGCGGATCGATCGCTTCCACCGCGACTTCATCTACGGGCCGCTGCGCGGGGAGCTGGAACCCGAGGCGCACGCCGCGCGCCGGGTGATGGCGGAGCAGGTGGCCTACGAGCAGCGTTTCCCGCTTTCCCCGATCTCCCGCGAACTCGCCGAACCCCGGCCGGCCCACGTGCTGAAGCGGGGCCAGTACGACCAGCCGGGCGAGAAGGTGGAGCCGGCCACCCCGTCGTTCCTCCCGCCGCTCCAACCGCGGGGGGCGCGACCCGACCGGCTCGACCTCGCCCGCTGGCTCGTGGACGCGCGCAATCCCCTCACCTCCCGCGTGACCGTCAACCGGTTCTGGGGGCAGCTCTTCGGCGCCGGGCTCGTGCGCACTCCGGCCGATTTCGGCCTGCAGGGCGAACCGCCCACGCATCCGGAGCTGCTCGACTGGCTCGCGGCGGAGTTCCAAGCCGGCGGGTGGGACGTGAAGCGATTCGTCCGCCTGCTGGTCACTTCCCGCACTTACCGGCAGGACGCGCGCGTCCCGGCCGCGCTGCTGGAGGCGGACCCGGAGAACCGTCTGCTCGGCCGCGGGCCGCGCTTGCGGCTCGACGCCGAGGTGTTGCGCGACCAGGCGCTGGCCCTCGGCGGCCTGCTGCGGCCCGAGATCGGCGGGGCGCCGGTGCGGCCGTACCAGCCGGTCAACATCTGGGAGCCCGTCGCCTTCGGCGGCAGCAACACCAAGGTCTACGTGCAGGACACCGGTCCCGCCCTTTACCGGCGGAGCCTCTACACCTTCTGGAAGCGCACCGCCCCGGCGCCGGCGATGAGCACCTTCGATGCGCCCGCGCGCGAGACCTTCTGCGTTGCCCGCGCGCGCTCCAATACGCCGCTGCAGGCCCTCGCGCTGATGAATGACGTGCAGCAATTCGAGGCCGCCCGCGCCTTCGCCGAGCGCCTGCTGCTGCCCGCACGGCCGGAGCCGGAACGACTGGCGGAGGCCTTCCGGCAGGCGACCGCCCGCTTCCCCACCCCGGCGGAGGCCGCCCTGCTCGCCCGGAACCTCGCGCGGCATCGGGAGCACTACGCGCGCCACCCGGAGGCCGCCCGCGAGGTGCTCCGCAACGGCGAGTCGACGCCTGCCGCCAGCCTCGAGCCCGGCGAGTTCGCCGCGTGGACGATGGTCGCCAACCTCCTGCTCAACCTCGACGAGGTCATCAACCGCAACTGAGCCGATGAACCCCTGCCACGACTACCTGCGCCAGCTTACCCGCCGGCAGTTCTTCTCCGGGGCCGGCCTCTCCCTCGGAGGCCTCGCCCTCGCCCAGCTCGCCGGCCGGCTCGGCGCCGCGCCCAGGCCCGGCAACCCCCTCGACGCCCGCGTCCACCCGCCGCTCCCCGGCCTGCCCCATTTCGCGCCGCGCGCGAAGCGCATTATTTACCTGCATATGAACGGCGGGCCATCGCAGCTCGACACGTTCGACTACAAGCCGCAGCTGCAGGAGCGCTTCGATCAGGACCTGCCCGACTCCATCCGGCAAGGGCAGCGCATCACCACGATGACGAGCGGGCAGACCCGCTTCCCGGTGGCCCCCTCGCTGTTCAAATTCGACCGCCACGGCCAGAGTGGTGCCTGGGTGAGCGAGCTGCTGCCCTGGACCGCGCGCGTCGTCGACGACCTAGCGATCGTGCGTAGCGTGCACACCAACGCGATCAATCACGATCCCGCCTGCACGTTCCTGATGACCGGCAGCGAGATCCCCGGCCGCGCCAGCCTTGGGGCCTGGCTCAGCTACGGGCTCGGAAGCGAGAATAACGACCTGCCCGCCTTCGTGGTGCTCACGCCGAAGTTCTCCCCGAAGGTCGCCGCGCAGGCGCTTTTCACCCGGATGTGGAGCAGCGGGTTCTTGCCCACCCGTCACCACGGCGTCGCCCTCCGCGCCCAGGGCGATCCCGTCCTCTTCCTCGAGAATCCCAACGGCGTCGACGCCGCCACCCGCCGCGCGATGCTCGACGCCCTCGGCGGCTTCAACCAGCTGAACCACGAGCGCTACGGCGACCCGGAGACGCTCACCCGCATCGCCCAGTACGAGATGGCCTTCCGGATGCAGACCAGCGTCCCGGAGCTGACCGACATCCGCGACGAGTCCCCCGCGACGCTCGCGCTCTACGGACCCGAGGTGAAGGAGCCGGGCTCCTTCGCGGCCAGCTGCCTGCTCGCGCGCCGCCTCGTTGAGCGCGACGTGCGGGTGGTGCAGATCAACCACCGCGGCTGGGACCAGCACGGCACCCTGCCCGAACACCTGCGCATCCAGTGCCGGGACACCGACCAGGCCTGCTACGGACTGATCGCGGACCTCAAGCAGCGCGGACTGCTCCAAGACACGCTGGTAATCTGGGCCGGGGAGTTCGGCCGCACCGTGTACAGCCAGGGCGCGCTCACCCGCACCAACTACGGCCGCGACCACCATCCCCGCTGCTTCACCGTCTGGCTGGCCGGCGGCGGCATCAAGGGCGGCGTGGTGTACGGGGAAACCGACGATTTCTCGTACAACATCACCCGCGACCCGGTGCACCTCAACGACCTGAACGCGACCCTCCTGCACTGCCTTGGCATCGACCATCTGCGGTTCACCTACCGGGCCCAAGGGCTCGATATGCGCCTGACCGGCGTCGAGCCGGCCAAGGTCGTCACCGGACTTCTCGCCTGAGCCCCGCTGGCGCGCGCTTGCCCTGCGGGCTGGGCCACTGCCAGCCTCTTCTCCCTCCCCGACTCGAAACCAGCTCTTCCCCCACCACCCACATCCCGTCATGCGCTTCGGCATCAACTCGTTCCTGTTCACGTCGCCCTTCACCACCGAGAGCACCGCCCTGTTCCGCCAGTTCCGGCGCTGGGGCTTCGATACCGTCGAGATCCCGATCGAGGACCCCTCGCACATCGACCCGGCGAAGGTCCGCGCGGCGGCCGACCAGGCCGGGATTGCCATCGGCAGCGTGTGCGCGTGCATGGGCCCCGGCCGCGACTTCCGCGGGACCCCCAAGGAGCAGGCCACCGCCATGATCTACTGCAAGGCGTTGATCGATCAGGCCGTGGTTCTCGGCTGCCCCTCGCTCATCGGGCCCGTCTATTCGGTTGTCGGCAAAGCCGACGCGGTCGAGCCCGCGCAGCAGAAAAAGGAATGGGCTCTGGTGGTGAAGAATCTAAAGAAATTGGCCGCTTACGCCCGCGCGAAAGGCGTCACAATCTGCATCGAGCCGCTCAATCGGTTCGAGACCGATTTCCTGAACACCTGCGACCAGGGCTTACGCTTGGTCCGCGCGATCAAATCTCCCGCGGTGAAGCTTCACCTCGATACGTTCCATATGAATATTGAGGAAAAGGACCAAGCGGCGGCGATCCGGAAGGCCGGAAAGCTACTTGGTCATTTCCATGCGTGCGGCAGCGACCGCGGCACCCCAGGCGGCGACCACACCGCTTGGCCGACCATCGTGAAGGCCCTGAAGGCTGTGCGCTACAAGGGCGATGTGGTGATCGAGTCGTTCACGACGGACGTGAAGGTCATCGCTCGGGCCGCCGCGATCTGGCGCCGGATCGAGCCGCGCCGCAACGACATCGCCGTCAAGGGCCTCGCCTTCCTGCGCAAGGCCTTCCGCTAAGCCGCGGCTGCCGTCCGATGCTCCGCGCGCTGCTGTTCGCCGCGTTCGCGGCCACCGCCTGCGCCGCGGAGCCTACGGCCACGCCCCTAGTGCTGTTCGTCGCCGGGGAACCCAGCCACGGCCCCGGCGAGCACCGCTTCCCCACCGGCTCAAGGCTCCTGGCCGACGCGCTCGCCGCGTCGGGTCTGCCGCTCCGCACCGCCGTCGTCCAAGGCTGGCCGGATCCCGCCCGGCTTGCCGGGGCGGCGTCTCTCGTGCTGTTTTCCGACGGCCTGGAGCGCCACGTCGCCCGGGACCATGCGGACGCGCTGCGGCGCCACACCGCCGCGGGACGCGGGCTCGCGGTGCTTCATTTCGCGCTGGAACCTTCCCCGGGTGAGCTGGCGGACACGCTGCTCGCCGTCGTCGGCGGCCGTTTCGAGGTCGACTGGTCGGTGAACCCGGTCTGGCGGCTCGCGGAGGTGCAACTCGCCGCCCACGAGGTCACCCGCGGTGTCCGACCGTTTTCCGTGGAGGACGAATGGTACTACCACCTGCGTTTTCAGCCGGGCGTCATTCCCGTCCTTCAGGCCCGGCCGCCACCGGCCACCCTCGGGCAGGACGGACCGCGCTCCGGCAACCCGGCGGTCCGCGCAGCGCTGGCGCGAGGCGAGCCCCAGACCCTCGCCTGGGTGTTCACCGGCGCCGGAGCCCGCACATTTGGGTTCACCGGCGGCCACTTTCACCGTAATTGGTGGGACATGAACTTCCGCACTCTCGTCCTCAACGCCCTCCTTTGGACCGCTGGCGTCGCCGTCCCGCCCGCGGGCGCGGCCTCGTCCCTTGATCCGGCGCCCAAGCACGCGACGATCGACGAAGCGATCGCGCGCGGGGATCTTGAGGATGTCCGGCTCCACGTGAAGCTGACGCCTGCTGCGGTGCAGGGTAGCCCGGAGGCGGCTCTCGCCCCACTGCACCAGGCGATCCTGCGCAACCGCAACGAAATCGCCCTCTTCCTGCTCGCGGCAGGCGCCCGCGTCGACGCCCCGGACCGGAGTAAGCGGACGCCACTGCACCTCGCGGTCGAGCGGGGCAACCTTGCCCTGGTCGAGGCGCTTCTCGCCCGACGCGCGCAGCCCGACGAGCTCGACAAGCTCGGCTGGACACCCCTGCACCACGCCGCGGCGAAGGACCGCGTGGCGCTCGCCCGTGCGCTGCTCAAGGGCGGCGCCCGCCCTGGTTCGCTCAGCGAGCGGGGTGGCACGCCGCTGCACGAAGCGGCGGCCAGCGGCAGCGCAGAGATGGTGCAGCTCTTCCTCACCGCCGGGGTCGACCCGAAGATTGTCTCCAAGCTGGGCGTGACCGCGCTCGACATCGCGCGCGAGTTCCGGAACGAGGCGGCGATCACCCTGCTCGCCCCGCTGACGCCGGCGCGGTGACGCCGGCGCGCACGGCTCCGGGGCTTTTCTGTTTGCGCTCCCCGGGGTGCTCGCGTTTTCCCTTCCCGGCAACAGGGTCCCCCGGGCCCGGTTGCGCGTACCGCAACCATGTCCCTGCCTCTCTTTTCCAGCCGCCTCATCGCCGACGTGGGCATCTCCTTCGGTGACGAGGGCAAAGGCCGGCTCATCCCCGAAATCGCCGACGAGCTCCGCGGCACCTCTCATCCGGTCTCTGTCGTGCTCAAGGTCAACGGCGGGGCCAACTCCGGCCATACTGCGGGCGGGATCAAGCTGAACCTCCTGCCTGCGGGAGTCGTCGTGCGCGACGCGGCCCACCTCTGCGTCGGGTCCGGAGTTGTGGCCGACCCACGCAAGCTCTGGTGGGAGACCCGCCCCCTCGAGCGCAAGGGCCACGCGATCCTTTCCCGCCTGCGGATCGACGAGCGCGCGCTGGTCTCGGACCTCACGCACCGCTTGCTCGACCTAGCTTGGGAACACTACCGCGTCGAGGTACTGCACGAGGAGGCGCGAGGATCGACCGGCCGCGGCATCACCCCGGCCTACCTAGATGAGGTTGGGCAGCAGCAGATCACCTTCAGCGAGTTCCTCGGAGACCGGGAAACCTTCGCGCGCAAGCTCGCCCAGCGCGCGGACCGCGCCTGCCGTACGATTCAGCACGTCTGTCGGGTGCCGGTGGCCGCTTGGGCAGGATTCTTCGAGACCTTAAGCGGTGCCGAACGCCGCGCCAATGCCGAGGGCATTGCGCTCGGGGTTTTCCCCGAGGCCGAGTTTGACTTCACCCACTTCCGGGGCGCGGAGCCCTTCACCCTCGACCTCGCGGCCCTCACGGAGGCGTACTGGTCCGCCGGCCACGCGCTCGCGGGCAACATCACCGAGGTACGCGAGCTGATTCTCGGGGAACTGGCCGCCGGACGCACGGTGATCGGGGAATTCGGCCAGGCCTACTGGCTCGACAAGCGGCACGGCTTCTCGCCCAACGTCACCGCGTCGCACACCTACACACCCGAACTTTTCGAGAGCGCCGGAATCCCGGTCCAGCACGTTCACACCTTCGGGGTCGCCAAGGCTTACGACACCAAGGTCGGTACGCACACGTTTCTCACCCGGATGGAGGACGGGCACCCACTCGCCGAGAAGCTGAAGCAGCTGGAGTTCGGCACCAGCACCGGCCGACAGCGGATGGTCGGCTGGTTCGATGCCGTAGAAAAAGGCGACGCCCTGCGCTACGGCGGCTTCCACGATCTGATGATCAACAAGTCTGACGCGCTGAGCCACGAGGGAGCTTGGCGCGGCGACCTCCTGATTTGCACCGCCTACGAGGACGCGCAGGGCCGCCGGCACGCACACGTGCCCCGCAACGAGGCGGTCCGCCGCACGCTGCGACCGGTCTACTCGCGGCACGAAGGCTGGTCCGGCGACCTCTCGCGGTTGCGCCGCTTCGCCGACCTCCCCGCCGCTGCGCGCCGGTACGTCGCGGCGATGCTGGGCGCGATCGTCGACACCGCCTACGCGGGCGGCCCACGGCCGAAAGACGACCGGTTGCCCAATCTGCGTTACCTCGGGGTCGGACCGGAGCCGGCGCAGATCATCAAGGACGTACCGGCGACCGCCGAACTACTTCGGCTCCGCTGAGCTCAGCGCGGCGTCATCGCCGCGGAGGCCTGCCGCGCGATGTCCGCGATGTCCCCCGCCGGCAGCACCACGGTTCCCGTAGGCCGACCATTGGCGAAGTGCTGCAGCGAAATGCCCAGCAGCCGTCCGCTCCCGTCAAACATCGGGCTGCCCGCCGCCTGCTCCGAAAGCAGATAGAGGCGTCGCGGTTTCTCGACCACGCCCATCACCTCGCTCGAACGCACGAGCGGCACGCGTTGCAGCGCCTTGGAGGCGCGGGCGACGTAATAGAAGGTCCCGAGCAGTTCACCCTTCACCGCCTCACCCAATACGACGTGGGGGAACTTGCGCCCGGCGGCCGGTTCCTCCGGCGCCATAAACGCAAGGTCGAGGTCCGCGTCCTTTAGGACAAATCGAGCGGGCAACTCCTGGCCATCCGCGAGCCGCAGCTTCACCTCCTTGAAATCAGCGCCTACCAGCTCCGCGCCCCGCGAGCCCATGCCCGCGGCGCGCATCGCGTCGAACTGCACCTGCGGATCGACCCCCGCGAGGCTGGTCACCGTCAGGCCCTCCGGCGTCACCACGGTGCCGTTGACCTCGATCCGTTGCTCGCGCGGCGGCATCTCACGGTCGCCCATCTTCACTTTCACGGTCACAACAAGCTCGACGCCCACGATGGCGTCCGCGTAGCGCCGCACCAGCTCGGCAGCCACCCCAGGGGCCGCGGAGGCGGGAACCGGGGCCAATAGGGCGGCAACAAGCAGCAGGGAGGCTCGAGTAGGAAGATTCATCGGGGAGAAAGGGCCGGTTTGAGACTGATCTCGACGAGCAGGGTCTGACCGCGGCGACGCACGCGCAGTACCCACCACTCCCGCTTGGCGTCCACGGCGAAGGCCCGCGAGGCCCGAAGTTCCGCCAGGGAGGTCACGGTCCGGCTATCGGCTGCCTCGATCAGGTCATCGGCGCGCAGCCCGGCCAAGGCCGCCCAACCCGCGGGGATCGCGCTCTCGACCAGTGCCCCAGTCTGAGCAGGGGTGAGCTGAAGGCGGATACGGTCGTCAAACGCGAGTTCGCGCGCGGAAAATTCGAGCTGCACGTCCTCCCACCAGGCCATCTCAGCTGCCGGGACCGGCTGCTCCTCCAACACGAGCGAGAGCTCGCGCGGAGCGCCCTCTCGCCACAGGGAAACCTTTACCGCGGTTCCAGCCCGATATTGCCGGATCTGGCGGGCCAGCACGTCAGTGTCCTCCGGGCGGCGGGCCGCGACCGGCGTGCCGTCGAGGGCGAGCAGAACATCGCCGACCTGAAGGCCGCCAGTCTCCGCCTGCGTACCCGGGTAAACGCGCGTAAGCCGCGCGCCCCCCTCTGCTTTGATGCCGAGACGGGCCGAGAGCTTGGGGGTCAACGGCTGGGAAGAGACGCCCAGCCACGCCTTCCGGGCCTGCGGCGGGAAATTACGCTCACTCGCCGTCCGGAGCTCCACCACCGAGCTCAGCCGCGCGCCGTCCCGCCGGACCTCCGCCAGTACGGTTCGCACGCCCTTAGGGGCGTCGCGCAGCAAGTCATCGGTCAGCCGCCGCAGCTCCGCTTCGCCTTCTATAGGGCGCCCTTCAACCGCGATCAAAACGTCCCCGCGCCGCAGCACGGGCTCCGCCTGCCCGGCGGGGCCGGCCGGACGCACATTCTCCAGCCAGACGCCGCGGGTGTCCGGTAGCCGCTCGAGGCGCGAGATGCGCTGGGTGAGGTCGCGCATCACCGCGCCCCAGGTCCGGAACTCCACGTCATCGGCCCGTGCCGCCTCGCGGGCCACGAGGTGCACGCGCCGCGTCGCTTCCGTACCGTTTCGGACCAGGCGGATTTCGAGCTCATCACCGGGCATCTGACTGGCCTCCAGCCGGTGAAAATGGGCCACCGCCTTCTCCTCGGCGCCCTCGATCGCCTGGCCGTCGCAGGCCAGAATCAGGTCTCCCGGCTGGAACCCGGCGGCGGCGGCTGGCGAACCCTCGGCGACATCGCCCACCACTACGCCCGTCCCCTTGCCCGAGGCCTCCAATCGGCGCTGCACGGTCAGGCCGCTCCAGCCGCGCACCACCTTGCCCGTCGTCATCAATTGCCGGGCCACCTCCCGCGCTAGGTTGCTGGGGATCGCCCCGCTGAGTCCGACCACCCCAATCTCGTTAATGCCCACGACCTCGCCGCGAGTGTTCACCAAAGGACCCCCGCTGTTGCCCCCAAAGATCCGCGCGTCATGCAGCACCCACCGCACAAACTGCCCCACATCTTCCCCCCGTAACATCATCTTGCCCACGGTCTGCTCGGGCAGGACGAGCGAGGGATTGGACACCACGCCCTGCGTTACGGACTGAGCGAGAAAGCCGGGACTGCCGAGGGCGAAGACCTCTTCCCCGACGCGCAGCGCCTCGGAATCCCCAAACCGCGCCACCGGCAGCGACGGCGTCCCCGCGGCTCGCTGCGCGAGATTCAAGCGGATGACCGCCAGGTCGGTCAGAGGGTCCTGCCCCACCAGCACCGCCTCAAGCTGGGATCCGTCGTGCAGGTAACCACGGAAAAAGTCGCCGTCCTCGGTGACGTGGCAGTTAGTGAGCACGTGCCCTTCCGCCGAGATTACCACCCCGCTACCGCCCGACCACTCCTTGGTGAGGCGTCCGTCGGTCGGCCGGAGCCGGATGGCCTCAATCCGGACGATCGAAGGGAAGACCCGGGCCAACATCGGATCTCTTTCCTCCGGCGCGACGGCACACCGCAACGGCAGCGGAAAGAGCAGGATGGCGAGCAGGGGGAGCGCCGACCAACGGCGGAGCAGGGTGGCACAGCCGGGGAGGAGACGGGACGTCATAGGACGGATGAGCCCAAAAGGACGGCTATCGTCCCCGGCGACGCAAGCGGCAACTCCCCATTCACCCAGCGCGGCGGGCCGCAGCGACAAAGCCGTCAATGATCCCGTCGAAGCTGCCGTTCGTAAAGAAGACGACGACCTCCGGCCGCGCCCGCCCCGGAGGAACCGCTTCCGTCAGCCGCGAGAGGAGGTCCGCGTTGGTCGGCGCAGTCACCGCAGCCCGGCCGCGCGAGCTGAGGGCAGCGACGACCTCCTCGGGGGCGAAACGTTCGGCGGGCGGCACCCGATCGGCCCGGCTGACCGGGCCGATGAACGCAGCGTCGGCTCGCGCCAACGCATCCGTGAAGGCGTCCTGCATCCGCTTTGTCCGGGCGGTGTTACTCCGGGCCTCGAACACCGCCGTGAGGCGGGCGCTCGGGTGGCGGGCGCGCAGAGAATCCAGCGTTGCGGCGAGGGCCGTCGGATGATGGCCGAAGTCCTCGATCACCGTGAGGCCCGCCACGGCGAGACGGATTTCCTGCCGGCGACGAACCCCCCGGAAGGCGGCGAGCGCGCCGAGGTCTAGGCCCGCGGGATCCTCCGGCCGCAGCACGAGCGCGGCGGCCGTCGCGGCCATCGCGGCGTTGCGGGCGTTGAATTCCCCGCTCAAGCCCCAAGCCACCCGGGCCCATGGTCGACCAAGCCATGAAAGGCGGAACGAGGCCCCAGACGGCGTCTCCGCGAAGTCCGAGAGCACCACGTCGTTATCTGCCCCGCGGCCGACCCGCACCTGACGCGTCCACGGCGTCGGGCCGAGAGCGGCGAGGTTGGGATCATCCCCGTTGAGCACGATCCAGCCGTTGCGCGGGACGATGCGCATGAGATGCGTAAACGACCGCTGAACATCGGCCAGGTCGCGAAAAATATCGGCGTGGTCGAACTCCAGGTTGTTCAACACGGCTACGTGAGGCGCGTAATGGATGAACTTGCTGCGCTTATCGAAAAAGGCGCTGTCATACTCGTCCCCTTCGATGACGAACGGGGCCGCGGGCCGTCCGAGCTGGGCGCCGCAGGGCGGATCCTGTGGCACGCCGCCGATGAGGAATCCGGGATCGGCGCCCGCCGCCTGGAGCAAGTACGCGCAGAGGGCGGTAGTGGTAGTTTTGCCGTGGGTGCCGCAGACCACGATGTTCCGGCGGTGACGGAGCACGGTGTCGTGGAGGAGCGCCGGGAGGGAGGTAAACGGAAGCGCGCGGGTCTCCAGTAGCCACTCCACCTCGGAGTTGCCGCGCGACATCGCGTTCCCCACCACCACGAGGTCGGGGGCTAGGCGCTCCAATCGGATCGGGTCGTAGCCGGGGTGGACGGTGATATCCGCTTCGGCGAGCACGGTGCTCATTGGCGGGTAGACCCCAGTGTCCACGCCCGACACCTCATGTCCGGCGGCGCGGGCCAACAGCGCGGCGTTGCCCATCGCGGTGCCGCAGATGCCCAGGAAATAGATCTTCATCGAAGGCGGAAGGGAAAAGGCGCCGACTGGGCGCCGCCGGGGAGATGCCCGGCCCGCGCCCGGGACACAACACCGGACTCGGAACTCCGGCCGTTTAACCGAGGCTGACGGGATCGACGTCGAGCACCTGCGTAATGTCGTCCGCCCATGCGAAGGCGGCGCGGAGTCGCTCGAGCTCGGGGACCACCCGCGACACCGCAGCGGTAAAATACCAGAGCTGCCAGCGGTACTCGTCCTTGATCTTCTCAATCGGGGCCGCGGACGGGCCCCGGAGCTCCACGCGGTCACCCAGCTCCTTCTCGACGAGGCGCGTCCATTGCTCCGCGTAAAACCGGAGCTTGTCGGAGTTCGGCCCCCGGAAGAGGTGCTGGATTAAGTGACGGTACGGGGGGTAGCGGAAGTCGCGACGCAGCTTTAGCTCGACGGCCGCGAACCCCGCGTAATCCGCGCGGCGCGAGAATTGGATCGCCTCGGATTGCGGCGTGAAGGTCTGTACGATCACCTCCCCTGCCCGGTCGCCACGTCCCGCGCGCCCGGCCACCTGCACCAGGAGCTGAAACGTCCGCTCGTTGGCCCGAAAGTCCGGCACGTGCATCGAGATGTCGGCGTCCACCAGCCCGACCAAGGTGACGTTGGGGAAATCCAGCCCCTTCCCGATCATCTGCGTGCCGATCAGGATGTCGATGCGCCCGGCCCGGAACTCAGCCAGCACCTCACGGAAACGGTTCTTCCGTACCATTGTGTCGGTATCCATCCGTTCCACCCGCGCCCCGGGGGCCACCCGCCGCACGGCCTCCTCGACGCGCTGCGTGCCGAGCCCGCGCCAGCGAATGTCGGGCGCCCGGCACTGGGTGCAGGCGGCCGGCGCGGGGCGCTGATGGCCGCAAAGATGACAGCGAAGGGTGTCATCCGTGCGGTGGAAGGTCATCGCAATACTGCAGTGCGGACACCCCTCAACGTGACCGCACTGGCGGCAGAGTAGCGACGACGAGTAGCCGCGGCGATTGATGAAGAGAATGGTTTGCTCGCGGCGTTCCAGCCGCGCGTGGATCGCGCGCACCAGCTTGCCGGAGAGCGCGGGCAGACTCCGCTGCTTCGCTGCCTCGATCCGCAAGTCCACGACGTCAATGTAAGGCAACTGGCGGGCATCCACCCGCTGGGTCAGCTGCAGTAGCCGGTACTTGCCCGCCTCCACGTTGGTGAAGCTCTCGAGCGAGGGAGTCGCGGAGCCGAGCAAGCAGAGCGCGCCGGCCAGCTTCGCCCGCATCACTGCGACATCGCGTCCGTGGTAACGCGGCGTTTCGTCCTGCTTATAAGCCGGCTCGTGCTCCTCGTCGACGACGACGAGCCGCAGGTTCCGTACCGGGGCGAAGACCGCCGAGCGCGCCCCGACCACCACTCGCGCCTCCCCGGTGGCCAGCGCGAGCCATCCATCGAGGCGCTCCCCCTCGCTAAGGTGGCTATGCCAGACCACGCACCGCTCCCCGCCAGCGATCGCCTCCAGCCGGGAGCGCAGCCTCGCCACGGTCTGCGGAGTGAGTGCGACCTCAGGTACGAGGAACACCACCCCACCCCCCGCCCGCAGCGCCTCGTCGATTGCCCTCAGGTAGACCTCCGTCTTGCCCGAGCCCGTGACGCCGAGCAGGAGCGACACGCTGAAAGTATCCGCGCCCAAGTCCTTCGTCAGTTGGTCGACTGCCGCTTGCTGCTCCGGGTTAAGGGCGTGCGGCTGGGCGGCCACTAGTTCCCCGCCCGCATGGCCATCCGCATAGGCCACCCGCTCGACGCGGCGCGACTCCTCCCGTAGGACCCCGGCGCGCAGGAGTCCGGTCACGGAGGAGGGCCCGATGCCCAGCCGGCGCAGGACGAGTCCCTTCGGCTGCGGCCGAACCTGCTCCACGAGGAACCGGTAGAGCCGCGCCTGCTGCGGCGCGCGAGCCGTAAGGCGTTCGAGATCTGTTTCCGACAAGGCCCGCGTGAC
Organism: Opitutaceae bacterium; assembly: GCA_005786775.1. Classification (GTDB taxonomy): domain Bacteria; phylum Verrucomicrobiota; class Verrucomicrobiia; order Opitutales; family Opitutaceae; genus ER46. The sequence continues at coordinate 1,027 of SYDD01000230.1, read as the reverse complement.
AGCGAGGAGCCGCTCCTGCTTAACCGCCGCACCCCGGCGTACGGCAACCGGGATCATCGTCTCAATAATCGCGTCGACGCCGCAGGCATAGTAGCGCGCCATCCAGCGCGCGAGCTGCAGCAACTCGGGTGTGAGGGCCGGGAATGGATAGACCACATCGGCAAGCGCCTTCAGACGCTCGACCGGGAAATTCGTGGGCGGACCAACTTCCCCCACAAGCCCAAGCCGTACGCCACCCAGAATCGGCATCCGCACCAGCGACCCCACCTCCACTGCGCCGGCGAGCGCTGGGGGAACGCGGTAGTGGAGGACCTTGTCGAATCCCGCGAGCGGGTGGACGCCGACGATCATCTCGGGCGGACGACGCTTAGGCCGCCGCCCGCGCCTCGACCACCGCGGCCGCGACGCGGGCCTCCGCCTCGGCGAGCGGCACCTTGACGACGTCCTTAACGTGGCGCCACTTTAGCTCGATCACCCCTTCCTTGAGGCCCTTGCCGCCGATGGTGAGGCGCAGCGGGATGCCGATCAGGTCGGCGTCCTTGAACTTAACGCCCGGTCGCTCGGCGCGGTCGTCAATGAGCACGTCTGCCCCGGCCGTCTCCGCGGCGGCGCCCAGGCGGGTCGCCAGCTCCATGGCCTCGGGCAGCTGTGGGTCCAACACGCAGACGAGCACTTGGAAGGGCGCGCAGTTCCAGGGCCAGCGGATGCCGTCCGCGTCGTGGCTCTGTTCGATTACGGCCTGCAGGGTGCGGCTGATCCCAATCCCATAGCAGCCCATCACCATCGGATGCGACTGCTTCTGGTCGTCGGTGAAGACGGCGCCGAACTTTTCGGAGTATTTTGTACCCAGTTTGAAGATATGGCCGACCTCGATGCCACGACGGACCTGGAGTGGCTGGCCGGAACGCGGGTCAGGCTCCCCCGGCCGCACCCGGCGGAAGTCGCCGAAGCGGGTGATGGCGAGGTCGCGCGCCACGTTCACGTGGCGGAGATGAAAACCGTCTTCATTGGCGCCAGTGGTGCCGTT
>SYDD01000229.1 GCA_005786775.1 Opitutaceae bacterium | reverse complement strand
CGGGCCCGCGTCGCCCGCGCGGACGCGACCGCGCGCTTCTCCCTCGCCGGGACCGAGCACAAGCTGCTTGTCGCGCTGAGCCACACCGAGGCGGACAATCAGCGCGACGAGCGCGCGCTGCCGGTCGCCCGCCGCAACGCGCTGCCCGCCACGGTGCGCACCTTCAACCCCTTCGCCCCGGATTACACGACCGTGCCCTACGACCGGGCGGGCTTCGACCGCGTCCTCGCCGACCGCGCGGAACGCACCCGCTTCACTGCGCTCGAGGTCAGCGAGCGGATGAGCCTCGCCCGCGGCCGCACCGTGCTCACCGGCGGCCTCCGCCAGGACCTGGTCGGGCTGCGCGTCACGGACCGCCGCCCCGGGATCGCGGCGAACCTCGCGCGCGTGCGGGACGGCGTGGACGAGCTCACCTGGCACCTCGGGGTCAACCACCAGGCGGTGCCGAGCCGCCTGCTCCTGTTCGCCACCACGAGCACGGCGTTCAATCCCTCGACGCGCGTCGACGCCCGCACGGGTCACATCCAGGGCAACGAGACGACCTTCGGCTACGAGGCGGGGGCCAAGGCGCGCCTGGCCGAGGGCCGCGTGGACCTCACCGCGTCGGCCTTCACGTTCTTCAACCGCGACATCTCGCGCCGGAACCCGCTCTATGGGGATCCCCTGCAGGACGCGAACCACACCCAGCCCCAGCTGGTCGCGGCCGGCGAGGAACGCTTCACCGGCGGCAAGCTCGAGGGGCGCTGGCGGGTCACCCCCGCGGTGTCGCTGTCCTTCGTCGGCTCCCACGTGCGCGCGGTGACGACCGCCTCCCCCGACCTGCCGGAGGAGGTCGGCCGCCGGCTGTCCCGCTTCCCGCCCTACAACGCCGCCCTGTCCGCCTCCTACGCGTTTCCCGAGGGCCGGTGGCGGGGGCTGAGCCTCAGCGGCAGCTGGGCCTACCTCTCCGACTTCACCGCCTATTACGCGGACCGGCAGCGGTTCGGCCTCGAATACCCCGGCTACGGCCTCGTCCACCTCGGCGCCAGCTACAGCCTCCGCGCGGCCAACCGTACCCATTCCTTCGGCCTGACCGTCCGCAACGCCTTCGACCGGGACCTGCTCGCGTCGCACGACCGGCTCGGCGCCGAGCGGGAGTTCGGCGCCTCGTACCGGGTCACTTTCTGACGGAACGTTAATTTCCGGGTAACGGCCGCGCCCGGAGATCGTCTCGCTCGCCGGCTATGCCCGCGCGTCTCCCGTCCCCGCCTCCCGCCGCCTCCCCGGAATTTGCATCCGGGTGGCGGCGAAATCTTGCCCGCGGGCCCGCGTTCGCGTGATGCTTGGGAAGGTGGGCGCGCGCGTCCGCCCGTCCCGCCCCCGGTTCGAACCTCTTTCCCTGTGCTTCGCCCCCCTGTCTCCCGCCTCCTCCGTCCCCTGCCCGCGATTCTGCTGGCGGCGACGCTGACCGCCTGCAACCGGACCCCGCCCGCCGCGGCTCCGGCGCCCGTGGCCCCCACAGCGGCTGCCGCGAGCGCTCCCGGGGCCAAGGCGGCCGCGGCTGCGCCCGGGTCCAAGGAGGGGGCGCGCCCGACCGGGAGCGGCCCCGGTTCCTCCGGCCGGCGCTCCGCCGAGGCCGAGCGCGAGCGTGAACGCCAGCGGCAGACCGCGGCGGAGATGGTGCCCGTCGAGACCGCCCTGGTGCGCCGCGGGCCGATCTCGGCCTTCCTCACCTTCAACACCACCCTCGAGACCGAGGCGATGGTCGACCTCTACCCGCAGACCACCGGCCAGGTGGAGGCGATCCTGGTGGAGGAGGGCAAGGTCGTGAAGGAGGGTGACCCCCTGCTGAAGATCGAGGACCGGGAGCTGCGGGTGGACATGGAGGAGAGCCGCGCGAACTTCGAGCAGCTCGAGCGCAACTTCGCCCGCAGCCAGGACCTGTTCACGCGGAAGCTCGTCAACGCGCAGGACTTCGAGACGCAGAAGAACGCCCTCGAGCTGGCCCGGCTGCGCTACGAGCGCGCCCGCCTGCGCCACGCCTACACCACGGTGCGCGCCCCCTTCGGCGGCGTCGTCGCCTCGCGCGAGGCGCAGGTCGGCGCCCGCGTCTCCGCCAACAGCCGCCTCTTCTCGCTGGTGAAGCTCGATGAGACGGTGGCCAAGGTATTCGTCCCCGGCCGCTACCTGCCGGTCGTCGCCGAGAACCAGCCGGCGGTCGTCACCTCCGAATTCCTGCCCGACCGCACCTTCCGCGGCTGGGTGAAGCGGATCAGCCCGGTCATCGACCCGAAGAGCGGCACCTTCAAGGTCACGGTGGGCGTCAGCGGCGAGCGGCCCGGCGACCTGCCGCCGGGACTCTTCGTGAATGTGCGGATCATCACCGACACCCGGCCCGAGGCCGTCCTGATCGCGAAGCGCGCCGTGATCTACGAGGGCGGCGAGCGCTATGTCTTCGCGCTGGTGAACGACCGCGTGGTCAAGCGCAAGCTGGCCGCCGGCTACGAAGATCCGGAGCAAGTCGAGGCGCTCTCCGGCTTCGAGGTCGGCACCCCCGTCGTCGTCCTCGGCCAGAGCGGACTCAAAGACGGTTCCCTCGCGCGCTCGGTGAACCAGCCCGTCCTCACCGCCCCCGACGCTCCCGCCCTGCCCGCGACCACCGCCGCCGGCAGCGGCGGCAATGGCGGCACCGCCACCCGCCCCTGAGCCCGTGACCCGCCCGTCCGCCCGCCGCCGCCCCCGATGAATCCGCCGGCCGGCCCCGCCCCCGAGTCCTCGCACTTCGCCGTCGTTGTGCGGCGTCCCGTCGCGATCCTGATGGTCACCCTGGCCGTCGGGGTCTTCGGCTTCGTCTCCTACCAGCGCCTCGCGCTCACCCTGATGCCGGAGATGAGCTACCCGACGCTCACCGTCCGCACGCTCTACCCCGGCGCCGCGCCGGAGGATATGGAGAACGTCGTCGCCCGGCCCCTCGAGCAGCAGCTCGGCGTCGTGCCCAAGCTGGTCTCGATCAGCTCCGTCTCCAAGGCCGGGCAGTCCGACGTCATCCTCGAGTTCCAGTGGAAAACGGACATGGACCTCGTCGCGCAGGAGGTCCGCGAGAAGATCGACCGCCTGCGCCTGCCCGACGGCGCGCAGCGGCCGCTGCTGCTGCACTTCGACCCTTCACTCGACCCGATCCTCCGCGTCGGGCTCGCCGGGCCCCAGTCCCTCTACGAGCTGCGCTACCTGGCCGAGCACGACGTGAAGCGGCGCATCGAGTCGCTGCCCGGCGTGGCCGCGGTCCAGATCAAGGGCGGACTCGAGGAGCAGTTCCTCGTGGCGCTCGAGGAGGCCAAGCTTTCCGGCCTCAAGCTCGACATCGGCCAGATCGCCCAGCGGCTGCAGCAGGGCAACGTCAACCTCTCCGGTGGCCGCCTCAACGAAGGGCAGGTCGAGTACCTCATCCGCACCCTCAACGAGTTCCGCTCCCTCGAGGAGATCGGCCAGCTCATCGTCGGCCGGCAGAACGGCGTGGATGTCCGCCTGCGGGACGTCGCGACGATCGCCCGCTTCCACGAGGACCGCCAGGTCATCACCCGCGTCAACGGCCAGGAGAGCGTCGAGATCGAGATCTACAAGGAGGCGGACGCGAACGTGCTGGTCGTGGCGGAGACGGTGCGCG
>SYDD01000228.1 GCA_005786775.1 Opitutaceae bacterium | reverse complement strand
TACTTCGTCGGCCGCTTCTTGCTCCCGGGCCTCTGGGGCGCGGCGGCCTGCGTGTGGTTCGCGGCGCAGGGCGGGCTGCCGGAGGGGCTGACCAGCCTGACGGCGATGCCGCATTTCCTCGGGGTGGTGCTGCCCGCCGGCCTGATCGGGCTGGTGGTGGCCGCGATGCTCGCGGCGGAAATGTCGACCGACAGCGGCTATATGCTGACCTGGGCGACCGTGATCTACAACGACCTCATCGCCCCGTGCCTCAAGCGGCCGCTCTCCCCGCCCGCGCAACTCCGGCTGACCCGTGCGCTAGTGGTGGCGATCGCCGTGTTCCTGCTGTTCTACGGGCTCTGGTACGAGCTGCCGGGCAACGCGTGGGACTACCTCGCCGTCACCGGCAACATCTACCTCGCCAGCGTCTTCACGCTACTGGTGGCCGGGCTGTACTGGCCCCGCGCCAACGCCACCGGCGCGGTCGCGGCGCTGGTGCTGGGCGCCGTGGGTCCCGTTACCTTCCTCGTCCTCGGTCAACGCCTCGCGATCGCCCCCGAGGTCGCCGGGGCCTCCTCCTTCGCGCTCGCGGCCCTCGGGATGGTCGCCGGCTCCCTGCTGTCCCCCGCCCGCCCCGCCCGCCCATGAACACCGTCCTCCTCGCCATCTGGGGCCTCCTCCTCGCCGCCTCCATCGTCTGGTACGCCTTCCTCGTGTTTCACGTGGGCTGGAAGGCCGGCCGAGAGATCCGCGACCTCACCGTGACCCTCGGGGCCGCCGACCGCCCACCGGCCGACCGGCGCTGAGCGCGCGCCGGCCGCCGTCCCGCCGTGCCCTCCCCGCCCGCCACGCTCAGCGGCGTCATCGAGCGCATCGTCTTCCTCAACGAGGAGAACCACTACACGATCGCGGAGCTGCGCCCCGAGGCCGCCCCTGGCGCCGGCCGCACGCGTCCCGCGCTGGTCACCGTCGTCGGCCCCCTCCCGGGCGTCGAATGCGGGGAGACGCTCCACCTCGCCGGGGAGTGGGTCCGCCACGCCCAGCACGGGGACCAGTTCAAGGTCGCCACCTTCCGCAGCGAGCTGCCGTCCAGCGTCCACGGCATCCGCCGCTACCTCGGCAGCGGCCTCGTGCCCGGCATCGGCAAGGTCTACGCGAACAAGATCGTCGACGCCTTCGGCACGGACACGTTGCGCGTCCTCAGCGAGGAGTCCGCCCGCCTCCGCGACGTGCCCGGCATCGGCCGCAAGCGCGCCACCGCCATCAAGGAGGCCTGGGACGCCAAGCGCACCGAGCGCGACCTGTACATCTTCCTCCAGACCTACGGCGTGACGCCCGCGCAGTGCGTGAAGCTGGTGCGGCAGTTCGGGGCCGACGCCCGGCGGGTCCTCTCGGCGGAGCCCTACCGCGCCGCCCGCGAGATCGACGGCATCGGCTTCCGCACCGCCGACCGCATCGCGATCAACCTCGGGTTCGCCAACGACGCCCCGCCGCGGATCGACGCCGGCATCCTCTACGCGCTGGAAACGCTGCAGGAGGAGGGCCACACCGCCTTCCGCGCGGCCGAGCTCGCCGACCACACGGCCGCCCTGCTGGAGACCCCCGGCGCCCGGGTCGCCGAACGCATCGAGGCCCTCGTCGCCGCCCGTTCCCTCGTCCGCCACGATCCCCCGGGCGATGCCCCGCCCCTCCCCGGCTCCGGGATGATCCAGCTGCCCACGCACGACCGCGCCGAGCAGCGCATCGCCGGCGCCGTCACCCGCCTCACGCGCGTCCCCAGCGGCCTGCCCCCCATACGGCTGGATGCCGCCGTCGTGTGGGCCGAGGAGCGCGCCGGGTTCACGTTCCATCCGCTCCAGCGCGACGCCGTCCGCTCCGCCCTCGCGAGCAAGGTCTCCGTGCTCACGGGTGGCCCCGGCACGGGCAAGACCACGATCCTGCGCGCCCTGGTGGACATCCTGCGCGCCAAGAAGGCCCGCGTGCACCTCGCCGCCCCCACGGGCCGCGCCGCCCAGCGCCTCGCCGAGACGACCGGCGGCTTCGCCTCGACCCTGCACCGGCTCCTCCGCTTCGACGCGAGCCAGGGCGGGTTCGACGCCAACGAGCACAAGCCCCTCGCGACGGACTTCCTCGTGGTGGACGAGGCGTCGATGCTCGATTCGCGCCTCGCGGCCGCCCTCCTCGCCGCCGTCCCCTCCCGCGCCCACCTGCTGCTGGTGGGCGACACGGACCAGCTCCCCAGCGTCGGCGCCGGCAACGTACTCAAGGACCTCATCGCCACCGGCGCCGTGCCGGTCACCCGCCTGGCCGTGATCTACCGCCAGCAGGGCCAGAGCCGCATCGTCACCACCGCGCACGCGATCAATGCCGGCGACCCGGCCCTGCCCCCGGCCGTCGGCACCGTCGCCGAGATCCCCGCCTGGGCGGACCTCGCGTTCGTCACCGCCACCGACCAGGAGGACTGCGTGCGCAAGGTGGTCGAGCTGTGCACCGAGTACTTACCCCGCCACTGGGCCTGGTTCCGGCCCGCCGCGGACGTGCAGCTCCTGGCGCCGATGCACAAGGGCGTGGCCGGGGTCGGCAACCTCAACCTGCGCCTGCAGGAGGCCCTCAACGGCGCGGCCCGCGGGCTCCGTTTCCCCTCAGGGGAGTACCGGCCCGGGGACAAGGTGATCCAGCTGCGCAACAACTACGACAAGGGGCTCTTCAACGGCGACATCGGCACGGTGGTGGCGATCGACCCGGAAAAGGGCGCGCTGGAGGCAGAGTTCGACGGCGAACGCCACTGCTTCGAGCGCGGCGAGACCGGCGATCTCGCGCTCGCGTACGCGATCAGCATCCACAAGTCCCAGGGCAGCGAGTACCCGCTCGTGGTGGTGCCGCTGCTGAAGGCGCACTTTATGATGCTGCAGCGCAACCTGCTCTACACCGCCATCACCCGCGGGCGGAAGAAGGTGGTGCTCATCGGCGAGCCCGCCGCCTACGCGATGGCGGTGCGCAACGCGGAGTCGAAGCAGCGCGTCACCCACCTCCGCGAGAAGATCGCCGCGCTTGGCGCCCCGCCGCCCGCCTGACCGCGCCCCGCCGGCCCGCCTTCACCGATGAACCACGACCTTCAGGACTTTGCGCAGGACGTGACTGCCGCTAGCCAGAGCATACCCGTGCTGGTCGACTTCTGGGCCCCGTGGTGCGGGCCCTGCAAGATGCTCGGCCCCGTCCTCGAGAAACTGGCCGCCGAGGCCGCCGGAAGCTGGCGACTCGTCAAGATCGATACTGAACGTCACCCCGACCTCGCGGAGCAATTCGGCATCCGCGGCATCCCCGACGTGCGACTGTTCCATCATGGCGCCGTGGTGGCCCAGTTTTCCGGCGCCCTGCCCGAACCACGCCTGCGCGACTGGCTCGCGCAACACCTACCCAGCCCGCGCCGCGAAGCGATGGCCCGCGCCCGGACGCTCCTCCAGGCCGGTGACGCCCCCGCTGCCGCCCGCCTCCTCCGTCCGCTTCAGGCGGCCCTCCCCGCCGATGGCGAGCTCGCCGCCCTCACCGCCCGCGCCGAGGCCTTCGTGAATCCCGCCGCGGCACTCCGACTGGCCGACACCGTAGCCGCCGGCTCCGCTTGGGCCGAAGACGCCGACCTTGCCCGTACCCTCGCCACCGCGTTCCTCCGTCCCGGCCAGGCTCCCGGCCTCCCCGCCGGTCCACTCGGCCTGCGCTACCGCGAGGCTCTTACCCGCCTGCAGGCCGGGGAATTCGTCCCGGGCCTCACCGCCCTCATCGGCCTGCTCGAGGCGAAGCCAGCCTTCGACGACCAGCGCGCGCGCGGCCTGTGCCTCGCGGTGTTCCGCCACCTCGGGATGCGCCACCCGGTCACCGAGCAGTTCTTCCGGGCCTATTCGATGGCGGTGAACGTCTGACCCGGCCCGCCGATGACCTACGACGCCAGCTTCTGGGACCGACGGTACGGCGCGCTCGATTACTGTTACGGAACGGAGCCGAACGCCTTCGTCGCCGAATGCGCCACCCACCTCCCGCCGGGCCCGATGCTCTGCCTTGGCGAGGGCGAGGGCCGCAATGCCGTGTTCCTCGCCCGGCGCGGCCACGCCGTGACCGCGGTCGACCAATCGGCGGTGGGGCTCGCGAAGGCGCGCCAGCTCGCCGCACGCCACGGCGTGGTCCTCACCACCGTCACGGCCGACCTCGGCACCTTCACCATCCGCCCCGGCGCGTGGGCGGGCATCGTCGCGACGTTCGTGCACCTGCCTCCCGCCCTGCGCGCCCGCGTGCACCGGGCGGCCGCCGCGGGTCTCCGTCCCGGTGGCGGCTTCATCCTCGAGGCCTATCATCCCGACCAGGTGCACCACCGCACGGGCGGACCGGTGGACGCGCCGGAGCTGCTGATGACCCTTGAGGACCTGCGCGCGGACCTCGCCGGGCTCGACCTAGTCATCGCACAGCAGCGGGAAACGGAACTCGACGAGGGCCCCGCGCACCAGGGGCGCAGCGCCGTGGTGCAGGTGTTCGCCCGGCGTCCCGGTTGAGCGGGCCCGGGCCCGCCCCCGCTCACCGCGGCGCCGCCACGCGAACGGTCATCGGCACGAAAAGGTGCCGGGACACCCGCCGCAACCGGACCGCGGGTCACCACACGAGCAGACCGCCGGCGAAGGTCAGCCCGGCGCCCACGCTGCAGAAGATGATCCGGTCGCCCGGGGAGAAAATCCCTTCCTCGGCCGCCCAGCCGAGGGCCATCGAGACGCTGGCCGCGCTGGTGTTGCCGTACTTGGAAATGGTCACGACGAAGCGGTCGTAGGGGATGCCCACGCGCTTGCTGACGGCCGTCAGGATGCGGGCGTTCGCCTGATGGGGCACGACCCACGCGATGTCCTCCGGCCGCAGCTTCTCCCGGGCCAGGGTCTGCTCGATCTGCTCGGAGAACCCGATCACGGCGTGCTTGAACACCGAGGTCCCGTTCATCTGCAGGTAAAAGTGCTCCTTGTCGCACCCTTCCGCCCCGGGCCACGGCATCCGCGCCCCGCCACCCGGGCGCTGGATCGACTCGAACTGGTCGGCGTCGCCGCTCAGGCCCATCCGGTGGAGGCGATGCCCCCCGGCGCCGGCCGTGAGGATGGCCGCGCCAGCCCCGTCACCGAACAGGAATGCCGTCTCGTGGTCCTGGGGATTGGTGATGCGGGAGAGGAGCTCGGCCGTGACCACGACGACGTTCCGCGCGGTGCCGGCCACGATGAACGAGCGGCCGACCTCCAAGGCGTAGAGCCACCCGGAACAGGCCGCGTTCACGTCAAAGGCAAGGGCCCGCGGCACGCCCAGGCGACGGGCCAGCGCGCTTGCGGCGGAAGGCACCGGCTGATCCGGGATGATCGTGGCCATGATGATCCCGTCGATCGCGGATACCGGCATCCCGGCCTGTTCCAACGCGTGCTGCACGGCGATCACCGCCAAATCGGTGGCGGTCTCATCCTCGGCCGCGTGGCGGCGTTCGCGGATGCCGGTCAACCGGATCATCTCCTCCTCGGTCCGGTTCGGGAACGCCTTCAGGATCTCGCTGTTCGGCCGGATGGTGGCCGGGGCGGCGTGGCCGACGCCAGCAATGCAGACCGTCTCGGAATGGAAGCTCAAGCGGCGCGAGGGAAACCCCTACTCCCGGCAAGGTCGACTCAAGATTTCCGCGCGGCCAGGTACCTGGCGACGTCGTCGCCGGACACGCGGCCGCCCGGACCCGTCGCCTCGATCCCTGTTAGCGTGGCCGGATCCAATCCCGCCTCCTGGGCCAACTTCGTCGCCCGGGGCGTCCAAATGAGGGCCGCCGCCGGGGCGGGACCAGCCGCGGGCGCCGCCGCGGTCACCGGGGCCGCGCCGGCCGCCAGGTGCCGCAGGGACTCGTCCTCCGTCTCCAGCCGCAGGAAAGGGGCCCCGGAGGGCCGGACGTCGCCGGCGGCCACCAGTACCGCCCGCAACACGCCATCCGCCGGCGACTCGAAGTCGAAGACGGACTTGTCGCTCTCCAGTTCAGCGAGCTTCTGCCCCTTGCGGACGGTCTCCCCCGGCTGGGCCTTCAGGCAGATGACGGTGAGTTCGTTCACCGTGGCGCCCATCGCGGGCAGGGTGACTTCGATAAGAAAGGAGGCCATCGGGTTTTGCCGCGGAGTGTGGAACCCGCCCGCGGAGGGTCAAGCGGCCCGGCTCAGGCGCGGGCCGCACGCCAGATGGCGAGGCAGCGGGCGATGACCGCAGGTAACTCCTCGAGCGGCACCATGTTGGGACCGTCGCTGAGGGCACGGTCGGGGTCGGGGTGCGTCTCGATGAAGAGGCCATCGGCCCCGGCCGCGAGGGCCGCCCGGGCCAGCGGCGGCACGAATTCACGCTGCCCGCTGCTGCGGCCGCCGCCGGCGCCGGGCAACTGAACCGCGTGGGTTGCGTCGAAGATCACCGGCCGCCCGTGGCGGGCCAGCAGCGGGAAGGCGCGCATATCCACCACCAGGTTGTGGTAGCCGAACGTCGTGCCGCGCTCGGTCTGCCAGACCTCGCTGGCCCCGCCCCCGCGCAGCTTGGCGGTCACGTGCGCCATGTCCTCCGGGGCGAGGAACTGGCCCTTCTTGACGTTCACCGTGCGCCCGGTGGCGGCGGCGGCGGCGAGGAGGTCCGTCTGCCGGCAGAGGAAGGCGGGAATCTGGAGGACATCGCAGACCTCGGCTACCGGCGCCACCTGGGCCGTGTCGTGCACATCGGTGAGGACCGGCAGGCCAAACTCGCGCCGGATGGCGGCAAGCTGCGCAAGGCCTTCCGCGAGGCCGGGACCCCGGGCACCAGCGAGGGAAGTGCGGTTGGCCTTGTCGAACGAGCCCTTGAAGACGCGTTGCAGCTCCGGGTGGGCGCGACCGAGGGCGGCCAGCGCCGTGGCGACCGGACGGCAGACCGCATCGCCCTCCAATGCGCAGGGACCGGCGATCAGCAGCAGGCGGGCGGGATCGAAACGCACGGCTTACTTCCGGCGCCGGGCGCTGCCGGCCCGGTGCTGCCGCAGGGCCGCCTTGATGAAGGCCGCGAACAACGGGTGCGCCTGGTTCGGCTTGGACTGGAACTCCGGGTGCGCCTGCGTGCCGAGGAACCACGGGTGGCCCCGCAGCTCGATCACCTCGACCAAATTGCGCCGGGGATTGATGCCGCTCACGACCATCCCGGCCCGCTGCAGCTGGCCGACGTAGGCATTATTGACCTCGTACCGGTGCCGGTGGCGCTCCCGCACGCTGTCCACCCCGTACGCGCGGTGCGCCAGGGTGCCCGGGGTCAGCGCGCACTCGTAACTCCCCAGCCGCATCGTCGCCCCCTTGTCGATGATCTGCTTCTGCTCCTCCATCATATTGATGACGGGGTGCGGCGCCTTCGGGTCAAATTCGGTGCTGTTGGCCCCCTTCAGCTTGAGCACGTTGCGGGCAAACTCGATCACCGCGATCTGCAGGCC